>CAYPXP010000037.1:0-8701 GCA_964414965.1 uncultured Pseudomonadota bacterium | reverse complement strand
CTTCTTTACTTTCTTTACTTTAGGAGCTTTAGCCTTCTTTACCTTAGGAGCTTTAGCCTTTTTAACCTTTTTAGCTTTTTGTTCAGTCTTAACTGGTTTGGCTGTTTTTTCTTTTTTCTTACAACCTGAAACAACTACTAAACCCGCTGTTAATAACAATAACAATAACGCACGTTTCATATTAATCCCCTTTATATATAAGGTTGTTATCTCTTTTGCTATCCTAACATTAGAATTGTAAATTATACAAGAACCTTCTTTATTTTTTATTTTTTTGTGTCAATTTGTTGTCTACTCTTGTTGCGACCTACTTGTCCTTTATGATATCGGTGAAAACCGGCTGTAAGCTTTTTAAACTCAGAATTTCGTAATTTTTTAACCTTTTTACGAGCTTGTGTTTTCTTCATACCAACCCCCTATTTATTTATCTATCGTATGGCACAAAAACCTAAAATATATAAGGTATTAATAAAATGCTCATCAAAAAATTCATCAGCAAGATCATTTTTTTCGTAAATGATTAATCCATGATTATAATGCTTCAAGTCCCACGTACACCATGCTGGATTCTTAAAATTAAGCTGTGGCGCCAAATCTTTAACGACATGGTCATGTTTATGTTTATTTGCCTCGATACTTTCAATACAAAAATCACGTACAAATTTATTAAAAGCAGAAGATTCCATGAATTTATTAAAAGCATTCGGTTCTTCCCACATATGCTCTGCCTCATACGCCTCTTCTCGACAAAATCCGGCTACTCCTTTTAACTGATTGAAGTCGGGATTATCAACAAAATAGGCCGCACGTACAATATTAAAGCAATGCTCATTGCAAATGTCTTGTAAAATAAATTCAGGAATATTATCGAGCTCATTAATTGATATAATCTTACGAGGAAGGCTACTCAAGCAGTTTAAAACTCGTTGATATCTCTCTAAATCATTCTTGTAATCCACGGTTCTCCTTCCAGCATCTACCAAAACCTTCCAAATCTTATTGCTATCATACCAAAGGAATTTCAAAAAAATCAACAACCATTTAACTAAAATCCTTGTAAAGCGCCTTCAATCATTGCTATCATCTTACATAAGAAGGATATTAATGAAGCAGGAACGTATATGAAAAAATGCCTCTGTTCCTTTGTCATATTCTCAATGCTTACTGCTAGGCGCAACATTCATCATTATCAAAAAAATGGTTTATCCCATATAGAAGTTTGGAGCAATAAAAATAATCGCAAATATCATCTCATTGATAATAATTTAAGACCCGTTCCACTGCTCCATGTTTTTAATGAAAAACATTTTGAAGAAAATCTATTACCAACACAATCTATTACCTATGATAATGGACAAAAAATGATAGCCCCTCAAAAAATTAATCAACTTATCGAATTTCTATTTACTGAGATCAATAAAAAGAACAAAGAATATCGTGATTTTACCATTTTAAAAAAAAGCGGTTTTGTTCGTCATAAAAAATGTGGCCTTTTAATTCTAAAATTTAAAAATTATCCTTTTATTTTAAAATTGTTTATGGAACCACCAAAAAGCTTTGTTAATCCTTATGACAAAGGCTTTGAAGTGACGAATTTCTTCATAGCAGGTGGGGCATTACGACATACACTCGGTTTTACTCGTATTGAAACTTTAAATTATGTTCAAAAAGCTATACAAAAAAGTGATAAATGGCGAAGCCGAATCTCGCTTCCACGCAAATGGTTCTGGCTTCCAAAAGACCCCGTATGGCTTCATATAAAAACCTATAATTTGGGACAAAAAAAAGAAGATTCTATCGCGATGCCTTCTATTTATGGCGTAATCGCCGATGAATTACAAAAGGATCCAGACAAAGAGACTGATTATAATGAACTTATGGAATTTTCACAATTTCTAGAACATCGAATTGATCCGCATACTAAGAACTTTTTTATCGAAAAAAAAACCGGCAAAATCGCGCTCATTGACACCGAGCTCTTCCCTCTCATTCTTGGCTTTAATGAAAAAATAGATCCTCAAAATACGCATATAGAATGGTACACACATTTAGCAAGTAAATATATAAAAGAAAAAATGGGAACACTTAAAAATTTACGCATAAAACGCCAACACGATATCAAACACTATTATCTGCAATAGTTACTTGCATTCATTTTCTAGCTGATAAATAATTTTTTTAAACGATTCATCCTCTTTAAAGAGATGCTGAATTTTAATGAGAGCATGAGCCACCGTTGTGTGATTTTTTCGACGCCAAAACTGCCCAATATCCTGCAATGATTTATCTGTAATTTTTTTCATTAAAAACATTGCAACTTGTCGAGCAAATGCAATATCTTTACTGCGTGATTTTGAGCGCAATTGCGTTATCGTTAAAGAATAATAACGCGAAACCACTTCTGCAATTTTCTCAAAAGAGACCGCCGTGTTTGAAACGTTATTGCTCAATGGACGATTTAATACTTTTTTTGCAAGATCTAATGTTACCGGTTGACCCGTCAATGAAGCAAATGCAAAAACACGAATAAGCGCCCCTTCTAATTCACGAACACTTGCCACCGATTGAGCAGCAATCAAATATGCAACATCATCTGAAATCGCATCATGTGACATCTCTGCTTTACGCTTTAAGATTGCAACTTTTTCTTCAAGCGTTGGCTTTTGAATATCGGTAACTAATCCCCATTCCATTCGAGAACGCAGCCGTTCAGCAACACCCTCCATATCGCGGGGATAGGTGTCACTCGACAGCACAATCTGTTTTGATGATTCATAAAGTGCATTAAAAATGTGAAAAAAGGCCTCCTGCGTTTGCTCTTTATGCGCTATAAATTGAATATCATCAATTAATAAAACGTCTACTGTTCGATATTTCTCCTTAAATAAATCAACTTTATCAAAACGAATAGCGTGAATAAATTCATTTACAAATCGATCCGCCGACTGATATAGAACTGACAATTTTTTAAATTCATCTTTAATCGCATTACCAATTGCATGTAATAAATGGGTTTTTCCTAAACCAGAACAGCCATACACAAAAAGTGGATTGTAAACCAATCCAGGTTTTTTTGTAACTGCATATGCAGCAGCATACGAGAGTGAATTACTTGGCCCAACAACAAACGTATCGAATAAATAGGTTTTATTAGTTGAAAACTGGTTTCTTCTTTTGGCAGGAAGTGCTATTACAGGTTCTTCATGGACCAATCGGGCGGGAACGATTGTTGCCCCTTTTAATTGATTATTTTCTATAAATGAAATCGTTACAGATTTAACGGCGAAAAGACGGCTCAAATGTTCTTGAAGTAATAATGAATAATTATTACTTACCCATTCTTGAACAAAATGATTGGGAGCTTTTAAATATACGATACGTGCACGTGCATCCCATTGTTCTAAAACAACGGCCTTAAGCCATGTTTCAACAACACGACTTCCTTCCTCTTGCTGTACTATATCTAAAAAATCACGCCAAATTTGATCGATCGCTGTCATAGAATTATCATTGAACTTTTTTTTATACTAGTTTAAGCTTAAGAACCATAAAAAGTAAGCTTCTTATATCTTTATAAAATAGTATAGCAATGAAAAAAGAAATAGTAGTACTTTTAATACTTTCTGGTTGTGGAAGTTCCTTTCAACAAAAAAAGAAAATTGCTCAATCACATTATCGACAAGCATCTTTAGAAGTTCGCGAATATCAAGAAAAAGAAAGTGTTAATTCATTGCGCAAAGCATTAAATGAAATTGAAAAAGCAATTGAAATTCATCAAACTTCACATGCATTAGGATTAAAAGGAACAATTTTATTACAATTAGGCTGCATTGATCAAAGCAAACAAGAAATAAAGGAAAGTTTACCTTACTTCGAACGCGTATTTAAAGATAAAAATACAACCAAGGCTCGTCGTGCTGATGCAAGAAATAATTACGCCACAGCACTTTATCAATTAGGCAAAAACAAAGAAGCCATCGCTATTTGGAATGAATTAAAAACTAACTCACATTATATTAGCCCTGAAGTTGCGTTCTTCAACCTTGGCTATGCAGAACTAAACGAAGCAATCCGCCTACAACAACAAAAAAACGATTCAAAAGAAGCTGAACACCATTTAGAAAATGCTGTCACCTGTTTTAGACAGTCATTAGCAGTATCCAAAGAATACATTGATGCTCTTTTATTTTTAACACAAGCTCTCGTTGGCCTTAAAAAATTAACTGAAGCTCATGATACTTGCTTAACTATTCTAACCATCAATCCTGACCACCAAACAGCTCTCAGATGGCTAAAAAGCATTGAAGAACGTCTAAATAAATAAAAAAACAAGAATCTATTGAGATCCTTCCCTATATTCAATTAAATTTATAACTGAATATATGGAGGTCTTTTCATGGTTAAAAAAGTTAGAATTATATTATTTATTCTTATTAATCCAACATATGCATTTAAAATAGGTCTAGAAAATATTCCTCAACAGCTAAAAAACGATTTACGAGCTAAAAGAACACGAATTGGCCTCATTACTAATCAAACGGGCGTAACGCAAGATGGCATCCGCAATATAGATCTTTTACGCAAAGAAAAACTGAATCTCAGAGCAATACTCGTTCCTGAACACGGCTTAACGGGTAAAGCTGGCAATGGCGAATCGATTAATAACGATATTGATCCCATATCAAAGTTGCCCATCATCAGCTTGTATAAGGGAGAAGCGAAGAAAAACACCTGTAATAAAGAAGACTTAAAAAAACTGGATGTGCTGCTTTTTGACATACAAGATTCTGGCATGCGACATTACACCTACATTTCCACCTTATTTAATGTATTGAAACTAGGAGCAAAACATAACAAGCCAGTCATTGTCCTTGATCGTCCAAATCCACTTGGAAGCATTATGGAAGGACCACTTGTTGATCCTGATAAAATATCATTTATTTCTATCGCGCCAGTTCCTGTTCGTCATGGCATGACCATCGGAGAATTGGCACGTTACTTTAATACTTATATTTTAGAAAAACCAGCACAACTCACTATCGTTCCTATGGAAGGATATAATCGTCATCGCGGATTGCCCAAATTAACCGCCATGCTCTCGTCTGGCCTGAGAACCAAGCAAGCGTGTTATGCTTATAGTTTTCTTGGCTTAATGGGCGAAATTAAGCCGTTTTTCATAGGATTAAAAACAGATAAACCATTTGAAGTATTAATGATTTCAAGTAAATATAAAGTTCCAACTTCCTTTTGGCGAACATTAAAAAACATTTTTCAACGATTTAATATCGAAGCAAGATTTGCTCAGGTATCTCACCCAACAAAACAGAAAAAATATATTGGTTTTGAACTTAATATTAAGGATATTAATAAAGTTCATTCTTTTGAACTCTTTCTAACTATTGCTCAATTAACTCAAAAGCATAATATTCCCATCTCTTTTGCCCCTACTTTTAACTTGGCAACGGGTACTGAAAAAGTAAAACAATATATTTTAGGTGAATATTCCAGAGATCATCTCAGACAAAGCGTTAATAATGATTTGCACAAATTTTATAATAGGGCTCGTTCCTCATTCTTATATACACCAACGCCTATTATGACATTTCTTTAAAGAATGATTTTGTTCCCCTAAAAATTAATTCTTATTCTAAGTGCGGTTCAATGACATATGATAATCGTTTTGAACGTTCCCACGCTTTTAAAAATTCATCAATATCATACCGATGTAATACTTGCCGTTTAAGTGCAAAGGCAGGATCATAACAAATGACCTCTTTTTTTTCATTATCCCAACCCGCAACCACTAATAAATGTCCATCTTCATATGTTTTTCCTAATGGCATTGTTTTCAATGAACCACGAACACTGACTACGACAGGCATGCGATTTTCTAAGTAATGATATAATTCTTTAAATGAATTAAGCCGTGTTACTGAAAAATAAAAACGACCTTTACAATGGTCAAAAGCATGTGCCACGTTAAAAGGCCAACTTCCATATGTTTGAAGACCATGATCATATACGCCTTCTACAAAATTTTCAGGATCTTCATAGTTCCCATTTAAATAAGAAGCAACCATACTGAGTGCCGTTGGAGAACAAATACGATTTCGATCTTTATGATTAACTTCCATTTGAGAGATTGGCGGAATGTTCTTTATAACAAAAGAAGAGGCTTCAAATCTTTTTCCCTGTCCATGTTCAGAACTAAAGGCAGGATCATAAATAGAAGTAATAGCTAATCGATAAAGCGATTTTAATGAGGCCCCATTTTCCGCTTGCACTTTAATGCGTACCTCATCAACAACTTCCGATGGCAACATTTGCCAACGAACAAAAAAAAATGAAGGCTCCAAGTCATATTTTCGTTCAAATGAACGCTGAACATCTTTGCCCCATTCAGCTATTTTAATCCAATTACCCCATCGATTATTGGTTGCACTGTGAACCTGCATATAAAAAGTATAATAACCTACCTCGGGACGAAACATGTTCCATGAAAATAGAATTTGAGTAGCCAAAAGATTTAAATCTTTCTTAAAAATCATATATCGATGATTTTTTAAAAGTTCTCGTTGTTGATGAGTAAAATTAATAAATGATAATGAAGACCATTCTTGTCCAAAAGAATATCCGATAACAAGTAAAACCAGCATATATCTTTTCATATCATCCTCCACTCCCTTTATATTAATATTATCAAATCATCAATTTAATAAGCAAAACTTTTTAAAAAACTGCCAATTAAACACTTTTGCTTAACAAAAAAAATAACTCGACAAATGAATCACTTATTCTTCATAATTAATAAAATAGCCTCAATTTAGGGAGATTTATGAAAAATATCATTTTATGTATCTTGTTTCAAATAATTACATGTTTTCCTCATGAACAAGGCGTCTGCATTGTTCCTGTTGCTGATTTAGCAGGAGCTCCGCTAACAGATCCTGATTTATATCAAAGCTTACCTATGAATGGTGATGGCGAAATAGTTAAACGAATTGGACAACTATTATTTAATGAAACAGCTTCGATCATTAAAGAATCTGATGAAGAAGTCTGTATCCAAGTTCCACATCACTTTTATTGTACCAACAGCGATAAAACACCACAAAACACCTTTTGGACACTCAAAAAAAATTTACTTCTTTTAAAAGAAGTTCCCGATATAACTGGCATTCCAACACCCATTTCATATAAAAAAAATCTTTTTGATAATAAAAATAGTATAACTTTAAAAAAACCATTTTTTGATAAACTTAATAAACGATTATATTCTGCTGGAACACGATTTAAACTAATAGCTAAAAATGATACGCGAGACTCATATAACGTATTTAGCTTATCAAAAAACTTATTGATCAATTCAATTGAAATCCCTTGTAATAAATGTCTTAAACCAAACAATTATTCTCCTAACCAAAAAATTAAGTTATTTGTAAAAAGATTACGAAAACTTGCTCAAAAACAAATTCCTTATGTCTTGGGAGGTGTAAGCTACGTTGAATCGTATCCCTCCCATTTTTATGAGAAAAAAACAGATAGTATACGGTTTTTTATCGCAAAAAAGAACCCTTCACTTCCTTATAGTG
Source organism: uncultured Pseudomonadota bacterium (assembly GCA_964414965.1). Lineage (GTDB taxonomy): Bacteria > Babelota > Babeliae > Babelales > UBA12409 > UBA12409. The sequence goes on along the minus strand of CAYPXP010000037.1, from coordinate 1,109 downwards.
GCTTCGACTGCGCATCACTTATTTATCGCGTTGCTCAAATGGTAGGTCTTCCTTTTTATATGCGTAATAGTTCGGCCATGTATAACTACTTACGTCCACTTAACCAAGGCGAACGGGTAGAAAACGGTGATATTATATTTATTCCCGGACATATTATTGCGCTCGTCGACATAGAAAACAATCGTATTGTAGAAGCTCGAACCCAAAGTCATGGCTATGGCTTTGTTCATGAAATTGATTTGTCGCTCTTATTTAAAGAAATTGACGACATACAGGATCTCATCAAATTTCATTTTTCAAAAGAAAAAGCATCGAGACTTGATCGGAATGGCACAGTAATAGGCCACAAACCTATTACCATCTTAAAACTACGCTCAATTTTTGAATAAACTTGTAAGGCTTATCTAACCACAATTGGATAAATACTAATATCTCATCAGCGCTTATATCAACCCGTTCGCTCCCAGCCTGTCGGTCTGAGCTTTTTGTTGCTATAAAAAACCATTAGCCAATATTTTTGCGATGGCTGAAGGAATAAGCACAGCGAATGCCTCATCGAATGCGAACTCACGTTTCCCTCAGCAACCTTGTTTTTCTTCCAGCCTTCGCTTAAAACTTCGGCGGAAACAGTCGGTATCTGCGTGGGACCTCCCACTCCCCAACCGACTTTGTCGGTGGTTCTGTTGCACCAAAAGGAGCCCTTATAAAAAGGGCCCCTCAATTTTAAGAAATTAAGAAATCTTAATGATTTAGTAATTCATCATAATTAGTTAATGCAATATTCAATAGTGAACTAATTTGTTGTTCATAATTTTGGGGCAACCATTGTTGTTGAGCATATGAACGATTCAATAAGCCTTCAACCGTCTGTAAGTTACGTATCATTTCACGCAATTTAGTAAGTATCACCTCTTGTCGAGCAACTGGACGATCGCCCCAGGCGTTTCTGAATCTTCCTTCAATAGCAGTCACTGCATTTCGCAATTGCTGTACCATATTAAGTTGAGGCAACTGATTGCCGGCAACTGCATTTCTTATTGCTACAATTGGAGCCTGGCATGATCGCTGTAATTCTTCTCGGACTGATTGATTAATGCGATTATCATTAC
>CAYPXP010000036.1:6946-8812 GCA_964414965.1 uncultured Pseudomonadota bacterium | reverse complement strand
CAAGGTTGCTTTTATTGACGCCTTGAGTGAGCAATTTTGTAGTACATGAACCAATGTCCATAGCGTAGCTCATAGGACATATGTCGAGATTAAAGAGCTTTGTTTCATAAAAATGAGTGTTTTTGAGAGTTGCATCGTTTAATTGTGCACCGTTAAGCGTTGCGTTATTAAACGTGGCATTAGTTAAATTGGCACCAGTAAAATCAATGTTTTGTAGTAATGCATTAGTAAAATTGGCATTAGTAAAGTTAGCTTTTTTAGCTGATGCTTTAGTGGGTATTCGAGCATCATTGAGCTGGGCATTTACACATTGAGCATTGTCAAGAGTTGCTCCATCGAGATAAATGTTAGGCGCAATGATGTTATTTAATAGTGCACCAGAAAGGTTTGAATTTTCCAGACGTGCCCTTGTCAGATCTGCGCAATTGAGATCGATGTCCTTGAGGTCTAATTCTTTCAGTTCGGCATTGTATAAATAACAACGAGTTGGACATGTTTTGTTATCAGTTTGGTAGCTATAAGGGCAAGATTTTTTTGCTTTTACAGCATCAATATTTTGTTGAGCTTGATCCGGTGTAATATTTCCGATAGTAAGTGCATTGATTAATAAGGGGAATAAGAATGATCCAAAAAATAATTTTTTCATGGCGTCCTCCATTTATTTAATTATATGTTTTTTACCCAGTAGAAAACAATAATTATGAAATAAAGGTGATATAAGATGTTTTTTTTGCTTGATTTGGTTTACATGTAATCAGTTTTTCATAACCTAAAAGTTCTTTGTTTTTTTGAATAAGGTGTAAAGAAGCTTTTGTTGGTGTAGTAAGAATTATTGTATTAATAGTTCGTAAACCAAATTTTTTTGCAATTAATGGCTGAATATCAAAGAAAAACCAGTCAGATATTTTCCGTGGTAAACGACAACAAGGAATACTCATATAAAGTCGGTTACTTTTCGTGTAAAAAGTGATGTTTTTATCACGATAGGGCCATTGTACGATATGAGGGGTTTGTTGGCATTTTAAAAAAATGCAGATGATACATAAACATAGGGCATGAATAACTGTTTTTTGCAGAAGAGGAGACTGTTTTATAAATTGGTGAACAATAAAACCGATAAGTGGTATCAAACTTAATAGCAAAATACCTGGTGAAGCGAAACAGATTAACCAGTCGGTTGATCCATATTTTAATAAATAAAACCAACCTTCTACATAATGATTGAAAAACGTTGCTAATAGTGTATTTGGGATAGCACAGAGTTCGCTAAAAAATAATATAAGCGATAAGAGTAAAAAAATGGATAAAAAGGGAAGGAAAATAATATTTCCGACAATAGTCATAAGTGATATTGAAAGTCCCCAATGTACTGATAAAGGAAGACAGATAAAAAAAAGTAGAATTTGAATGTGTATAATAAGTAACAATTTGTGAAAAAAAGATGATAACGTTGGTATGATCATTATACAAATAATATACCAAAAATATCAATTTAAAACGAATATATTAATTAAATGTAAAGTAAAATACGTACTTTATATTTAATTTTTCTGTACAACCGCTATATCACAATTGCGGTCTTGTATAGTTCCATCGGGCATAACAGTTCTACAGAGGATAAGCCCTTTGGCGTCAGCATTGAAACCTTTAGCATTTAAGAGAATTGCGCCTGAAAAATTGGTGTTTTCTAGATTTGCGCTAGTAAAAATAGCGTTTCGCATATCTGCTCGAATACATTGTGCCCAACTCATATCAGCATGGCTAAAATCGGCATCTGAACAATCTGTTTTTATTAAGTGTGCATGAGTTAAGTTGGCATGTTTTAAACTTGATTTGTGTATGTCAGCTTCTTGCAAATTTGCATAA
>CAYPXP010000036.1:0-6846 GCA_964414965.1 uncultured Pseudomonadota bacterium | reverse complement strand
GTTGGCATGTTTTAAACTTGATTTGTGTATGTCAGCTTCTTGCAAATTTGCATAAGACAAGTCGGAATAAGATAGGTCAGCATAGCGAATAGAAGATTTAATGAGTTTTGCAAAATAAAAATTAGCATATTGAAATTTAGCTCCTCCAGCGCTGATCCAACTTAGATTTGTTTCTGAGAGGTCTGCTCGGCGAAAATCAGCAAGATTTATATTGCTGTTTTGAAAATTAGATCCCATTAATTTTGCACCAGAAAAGTTAGCTTGCATTGCCTTTACCTGCATAAAAGAGGCTGAGTAGGCAACACAATTGCTGCAATTAGCCTTTATTAACATTGTGTAGTCAAAATTTGATTGTATGAGATTAGTGTTTTTTAAATTAGCTTCAATCAGTGAGGCGTAAACGAGTCGGGAATTACTGAGATCTGAGTTTTCAAAATTTACATAATTAAGATTAGTTAATAAAAAATCGGTGTGAATAAAATATGAATTGCTCATATTTGCATGTGCAAAATCTTCATTGACTAATGCTTGTCCAATAAGCGAGCATCTTTCACAGCGGTTAGTTTTGAATAAGGTTTCCATTTCTTTGCTATCATAAATGCCAAGATGATCATCTAACTTAACTAGATTGATGCGCATAAAGGATAAACAGATGAGTGCTAGGAGGATGGTTATATTTTTTTTCATTATTACACCTTTTCTGAAAAACTTCTTCTTTAATTTATAACGTATGCCTAAAAACATAGCAATAGTGTCTTATAGATATTGTCATTGACTTACTTTTTCTCGGTCGGTTATGTTGAATAAAAACGTAAGAAAAATTATGGAAAACAAAAAATCGTTTTTAGCTTATGAAGCATATAATATGCGTATTCTTTCTATTGAAGCAACTACTGCTGCTGGATCAGGGCATCCTACTAGTTGCTTATCATCAGCTGATATTATGTCAGTTATTTTTTTTCATGCTATGCATTTTGATTCACAAAATCCTAATAATAGTAATAATGATCGTTTTATTTTATCAAAAGGGCACGCGGCACCATTGCTTTATGCTGTTTGGAAAGAACTTGGTGTATTAACATATGAAGATTTATTGAAGTTACGTGAGATAGACTCTGTTTTAGAGGGTCATCCTACTCCAAGATTTTCTCGCGCTGATGTAGCGACTGGTTCTTTGGGAATGGGGCTTTCCATGGGGGCAGGCATGGCATTGAATGCTAATATGCGATCATTACCTTATTATACCTATGTTTTATTAGGAGATAGTGAGCTTTCCGAAGGATCGATTTGGGAGGCGGCAGAAATTGCTGCTTATTATCATTTAAAAAATTTGATAGCAGTTGTTGATGTTAATAATTTAGGGCAACGAGGAGAGACGATTGATGGCTATCGTCTTGATGCTATTGCGCAAAAGTTTAAGGCATTTGGTTGGCAAACCTATGAAGTTGATGGACATAATATTGATGATTTAATTATTGTTTTTGATCAAACACGCAAAAAAGATCATGATAAGCCGCAAATTATTTTAGCGAAAACGATTAAAGGGTATGGAATTGCTTCAGTTGAAGGTAAAAACGGTTTTCATGGCAAAGCCTTTTCAAAGCAAGAATTGCCAGCCTTAAAAGAAGAGCTGAAAAAGAGGTTTTATCAAAAAAGTTGGGATAAAGAGTTTGCTTCTGTTGCGCCTCAGCAGAAAGTAAAAAGCGTAGAAAATAATCAAGAGATAGTTGCCTCGCAAGAAATAATGATCGAAGACCCTGAATATAATGTAGGTGATCAAATTGCAACGAGAGTAGCCTTTGGCCAAGCATTAGTACAAGTTGGTAAAAAGTCTGACGCGGTTATTTGTTTAGATGCAGAAGTGAGCAATTCTACCTATACGATATATTTTGCTGGAGAATTAAAAAAACGTTTTATAGAGTGTTTCGTTGCTGAACAAAATATGGTTGGCATGGCGATTGGTTTGGCTGCACGAAAGAATATTCCTTTTGTTGCTACATTTGGAGCTTTTTTAACACGGGCATTTGATCAATTGCGCATGGCGGCAATTTCTCGCTCTGCTTTACGAGTTGTTGGATCGCATGCTGGTGTTTCTATAGGGCAAGATGGACCATCGCAAATGGCGCTAGAGGATATTGCGATGATGCGTACGTTGCCAGACTCTATTATTTTATATCCATCAGATGCTGTTTCTTGTTATAAACTTGTAGCATTAATGAGCAATTATGATAAAGGTATCAGTTATCTTCGAACTACACGTGGTAAAACGCCAGTTATTTATAACAATAGTGAAAGTTTTACCATTGGTGATTTTAAAGTGCTTTATGCAAGTGATCATGATTGTGCCGTAATTATTGCTGCTGGAATAACTCTTCATGAATCGCTGAAAGCATATGAGATATTAAAACAAGAAGGCATAGCAGTTGTTATTGTTGACTTGTATACAATTAAGCCTCTTAATGTTGAACGACTAAAAGATGTGGTGAAAAAGTCTGGCAATCGCGTTATTACTGTCGAAGATCATTATGTAAATGGTGGCATTGGAGAAAGCGTTACTTATGCTTTACGTAATGAATTAGTGGATATAACTTGCTTAGCTGTTTATGAATTGCCGCGCTCAGGATCTGAACAAGAGTTGCTTAAATGGGCCCATATTGATGCTGGGGCAATTATAAATGCTGTTAAAAATAAGTAAATTTTATATCTTTCTCACCAAGATTATTTTTGTTTTATAAAAATATCTTTTAATCTGCTCTTTTTAGTTTTAAAAAAGATTTTTGTTGTTTTTAATAGATAAAAAAGTTTAAAATTATTAATGGAAAATAAAATGGGTGATGGAGGTTATGATGAAGTGTCTTAATTTTGTCGGTATATTATTATTATATACTTCGAGTTGTTTGGCGCTTTCGAGTCTTGCTTATTTAGTTAAATTTGATAATAAAAGTGACTTAGACTATGTCGTTTATGAACGGGCAGGGTCTACAACAGTGATAGGTGGACCTGTCTTTGCCTCTCCTTTAATTGGATGGAAGCCAATATTGGTGCTACGAGCTCATCAAAAGGGTGTTAAAGAAGTGCTCATTCGTGATTCCGAAGCGTTTGGTGTTCAATTAAAATTGGATCCACAGGTTACTGAGGGTCAGCCAATTTATATTAGTGGTGGTATTAAGCAGAGTGGTGATTGTGTACAAATGTGGTACGAAGGTCCCTTTGCTTTTAATATTACGCTTGAAGAAAATGTTTTAGATAACATTTTTCAATCATATCAAAAGGTTAAACGTGTTCGTTATTGCAGTAATCGTAAAGCTGAGGGCGTTGTTGAAATTTATCCTGATGGGGTTGCCTTTAAATCCTCTCATAACATGAAAATTCTTGATCAAGAAAAAGTATTATTTACAGATTTTAAAAAATAGGAGGTTATAATGTTTAAAAGATTAGCAGTTATGGTAATTTTTTTAATTATTTCACTGTGCGAAGGAACGGCTGTTTACCTTTCGGTTTTAGAAAATCAGACAGGAAGCGTGGATAATCAATTAGGTGTTATGTATAAAGTTTTTTTTCCTACTGAGTCAGCTGATTTGTTATTGCCTCCAGGTACTAAAAAGATGTTGCGAGGCTGGATAAATTTACCAAAACAATCGCAGGTTATTATTGCACCTTTAAAGGGAGATGGTGATCCTATTTTTCTGGAATGGGGCCCCGAATCGTCTGGACAATGTACTAATAATCAATCCATGGTGCAAAGTATTATCTATTGGATAGGAGCACAAAATACACTGTCAGCCGCAAAAACTTATCAATCTTACTGTTTAAACGATGAAGAGGTTGAACTCGGTTTACGTATTAAGTTTAATGGTGAACCTGAAGTTTATGCAATTAAAGGTGCCGATAAAACAAATGAATTTTAAAATTTAATTATAACAGTTTTTAAATCAATTTTTGGCTTGTCATGAGCGTGAAAAAGGGCTAAGATTAAAAGAAAAATCGGCATGAGGTGAATCATGACAAGTCTTTTTTTTATCTGGCTCAGTCTCTCTTTAATTTTTTTTCTAATTGAACTTGGTGGTATAAGTCTCTTTTTCTTTGTTTCATTTGCCATAGGAGCAATTTTTGCGGCTATGATTAGCTTAGGGAACTTTTCATTATGGGTTCAGTTGATTACTTTTTTATTAGTAAGTTTCATTGTTTTTATTATTATGCGTTTTGTTTTTAATCCTAAACGGTATGTACCACATGTAACAAATGTTGATGTATTACCTGGTAAAAAAGGGATAATAATTACTGCGATAGCACCAGGAATGACCGGTCAAGTTAAAATCGGGGGTGAGGTTTGGACTGCACGTTCTTTTAATGCCGAAATAATATTCGAAGGAGCGTCAGTTGAGGTTATTCGTGTTCAGGGGTGTCATGTAATCGTAAAACCAATCGAAAAACGGAGTTGAACAATGATTTCAACATTTTACGTATCCACTATTTTTATAGCGATAGCATTTTTGTTTTTGCTTATCTTTATGTACAATTCCATTTTATTAGTTAAACAAGCAGAGACTATTGTGATAGAGCGGTTTGGTCAGTATAGAAAAGTATTCGGGCCAGGCTTGCATTTTATTACGCCGTTTGTAGATAGTCCGCGATCAGTTTTATGGACCTATGTTTATTGTGCTCCTAATGGTCATTATTATCGTGTTACGCGATCTTTGGGTCGTATTGATATGCGTGAAGCGGTTTATGATTTTCCAAAACAAAATGTTATCACGAAAGATAACGTTACTATGGAAATTAACGCGCTTTTGTATTATCAGATAACTGATTCTAAGGCGGCCGTTTATGAGGTTATGAATCTTCCTGAAGCAATTGAAAAGTTAACCCAAACAACATTGCGTAATGTTATTGGTTCTTTAGATTTAGATGAATCGTTAACATCGCGTGATCAGATTAATGAAAAATTAAGAATCATTTTAGACGAAGCAACTGATAAGTGGGGTGTTAAAATTAATCGCGTTGAATTGCAAGAAGTTAATCCACCAGCAGATATTAAAATTGCCATGGAAAAACAGATGCGCGCTGAGCGTGATCGTCGAGCGATTATTTTGGAAGCAGAAGGTAAGAAACGGGCAGCAATTCTAGAAGCCGAAGGTCATCAGCAATCGAAGGTTTTACGTGCTGAAGGTGATGCTCGTGCACGCGTTTTAAATGCTGAAGCAGAAGCTGAAGCACGCGTAAAAATAGCTCAAGCGGAGGCAATCTCGTTGGAAAAAATTCAAGAAGCTGCAAAAAGTGGTGATCCGATGGCATATTCGATTGCAATGCAATATGTCAAAGTGCTTCCTCAAATGATGGAAGGCAAGGATAGCAAACTTATTGTTGTTCCTTATGAAGCAACCTCGATGATTGGATCTTTGGCATCTATTAAAAGTATTTTTAAAGAAAGTTAATATTTGTCTCGAAACTAATAATTTTTTAGATAGCAGCAATAAAATCTTGTATTTAAGCAATAAAATTTATTAAGAATGTAGATATAAACATTCTTAATAAGAAAAGGAATTTTATGAAGAAGCTTATAGCGTTGATATGTGTTTTTGGATTACAAGCCAATCAGCAGTTAGAACAAGAAAAAGTTGCCAGCGTTCAGGATTGGCTAAAGAAAGAAAAGGATCTTATTCTTTCTTTAGTTTTACAAGATGCTCCTTTACATGAATATGAAATGCTTCATAAGAAAAATAATGAATTATTAAAAAATAAAGGTATTGTTAATTATTCCAGAAGTAATTACGTATTTGTATGTCCTGTGTTGCCTGAGTATATGATTAAGATTAGTGGCCCAGTTAATCGATTGGTTAATACTATTATTGCCAACGATCAATTGCCTCAATTTGTATCTGATGAAGATGTAAAATCCTTAAAGAAAGTTCTTACATCTCAAACGGTGAGTTCTTATTTAACATATATTTGTTATCTTTTGAAAAATGAAGCACAATGGAAAAATGTTTACATACCAAGAACTTATTTAATAGATATATCTGGAGATTCTGAGCAATTTGCTGACTTAAATTCTATCATTTTACAAGAACGTGTAGAGTTGAACAAAGTGATTTTAAAAGATCTTAAGCAAGAGATACTTGATGAATTAAGAGCTGTCATTACTCAATGCGGATTATGGGATATAAAAAATAAGATTTATATGGATCCAAAGGGTCGTTTAGTAATTGTTGATCTAGAACAACCAAATAATAGTAATCCTTTGAAACAGCTTAGTATGGAAAAGTTTGAAAATAATGCTTTATGTGGTTTAAATGCCCTTGAAGAAGAACTTCAATTGGATTAATTTTATATATCTATTTATAAAAAAGCTCGAGAATAAAAAATATTCTCGAGCTTTTTTATTTTATCGAAGTAATTGCTTATAGATTAAGCATTACTTAGTGTGATCGCTTGTGAACGAGCAAGATTAAGCAGCTTGTCATAATCATCTGTTTCAAAGGTTTTCATGAAATTAATAACATCATTAAGAGTTTGCTCAGGGTTTGCAGAACGTGAGATAAGAGTTACTAATCCACTGATACCATTAAAGATATAAGGTAAACCACTTTCTAATTTGCCACTATTATGAGCAACGATGCCACCTTGAACGATTTGTAGCATGTTTGCTGCACTTTGAACGAATAATTCTCCGCTATCATCACACTCTTTTGTTTCAGTTGTGTTTTGGGTTATTTCTTTATTATTTCGCGTTTGTTTATTAAGTACACACGTTTGAGCGATGACTTTTTCTAAATTTAGATCAGACAAGTCTTTTTTAGGTTTGTGACTGCAAGCACAGGCCTTGGTAGCTTCATCATCAGAGCC
>CAYPXP010000035.1:0-8975 GCA_964414965.1 uncultured Pseudomonadota bacterium | reverse complement strand
CCTAGTTTGCAAAAATTTTTAAGCCATGTTAAAAGGAAAACAGGTTCAATCTTCTTAACCGTGGAGCGTTTTACCATGACATGTAGCAAATTAAGTGCAGTTGCACTATTACTCAGCGCAATAGGCGCCATTAATTGGGGTCTCATTGGTGTATTAAATTTTAACGTAGTAATTTGGTTCGCCATGAAAATCCATTATGATTACCTTATCAAAATTATTTACATCACCGTAGGTCTTGCAGGGCTGATCTCTCTCTTTGACAGTTTCTCCTGCATGTTTTCCAAATAATCTCTGTGAAAAAGCCCCGGTTCTCGGGGCTTTTTCTTTTCGACAATTGAATAAACCTGGAATGAAGTTACACTAAAATAAACTTCAGGAAAGGGTCGTTCAATGTTAACAATCATTACGTTTATTTATCCAATGACTTTTTATGTTCCAATACAACAAGAAATCATCACCACCACTCATTATCACTATGAATATTATGAATGCATTTATGTAGAACAAAATAAACAAAAACCAAAAATGAATCGAACCAAAATTGTTGTCAATAACCTCAATCAACAACAACAAGAAAAGATAACAACTTCTGTCTCAGATGTAAAAATCACGCCAACTAAGATTCTCGTAACAGATAATCAAAAAGAACTTTCAGAATTTAAGTAAACGTTACGCGCTTGTTGTATGACAAAAAGATTATGAATATTACAAAGCTTATCGCAAATCTTCAGGTATCATATCCAGAGTAAATATAAAATCACGCAATTTTTCATCCAAGTAACCATACCTAAAGGCCAAACATTCAATTTGGGCTTCTTTCAAGGACTGTTCAACCTCATTCACAAATAAATGACAATCATCAACAAAAACTACTTTGCGTGGCTGACAATGTACCACATCCAAAAAGCTTTTTAATAAAAGACCCTTGTTGTTACTATTGCCCGTAATAATGCCATCTTTAAAGATTGCCTGTCGCATCAAATTAAAATTACAAGTTTTTGGTTCAAATGGATGATCGGCAAAATTTAAATTAAACAATTGCAACTGTTTCACGGTAGTATCAGAACTTAATAAGGGACGGTTAGTTAAACCAATAATAGGAATGTTATGCGCTCTCACCTTGGCTATTAGATCAAATATTTCAGGTTCTATTACTATTGGATCCATTTTATTAAGATAATTATTTATATGTGTTTGAATATATTCAAAAAAGTTTTCTCCCTCTAACTCCTGCCCTTTTGGATGTGAACGCACATGTTTTTCAATCGCTTGCGCCCATAGAGGCAAATTAGGAAGATTTTTTGAATCTAAAATAGTATTGTCTATATCAAAGCAGACAAGATCTACGGTTGGGTTAATGAAGTCCACAACTTCATTGATGCGCTTTATCTCCATTATACCTAGTATGTTTAGAGTTATTATAACTTTTTTATTATATCATTTTTTAAAATAATTTTCACGATAAAATTTCAATTCATTTATAGACTCTTTGATATCATCTAACGCCCGATGTTCCTTTTTTTTCTTAAATAATTCCACGCCTGGCTGACTATACCAATAATTTGCTAACAATTTTACGGTACTGACATCAATTACACGATAATTTAAATAACTTTCTAAAAGAGGCATATTTATTCGCAAAAACAGACGATCAACCCATATCGAACTACCACATAATGGTGATTTTTGTGGATCACAATACTCTTTAACAAAACTTAATACTTCACGTTCTGCTTCTTCATTTGACCAATTAGTCTTTCGCAACGCATCAATAAGGCCTGACTGAGTGTGATGTAAGCGGTTCCAATCATCCATTGCATCAATAACCGACTGCGACTGTGCAATAATAATGGGAGTTTTTTCCGCTATAATAGTCAAATTTATATCGGTAATAATACAGGCAATTTCTAAAATTTTATCCTTTTGTATATCTAATCCTGACATCTCAAGATCAATCCAAACCAAATGAGGATATTTTGTTACAGGCATAGCTCCCTTTCGTAAAACATCAAGTCTTTATCAAGATTTACAAATTAAAAAGCTTTTGTATATTAGAGGGTTTTTCATTCATATTTGTGAATCATTGCCTTTCGAAAAAGTTTATAGCTAGAATGGTTACATAACATGCTAAGGGGAAAATGAGGGGGGCATTATGGAAATAGGAAAAAAGGGACTAGAAAAAATACCAAAAAGCTTACCGGTGATACCAACGATAGATGTCGTTGTATTTCCACACATGATCGTCCCACTCCTGGTTATTGATGATAGAATCATCAAAGGCATTAATCAAGCAATCGAAAGCAACAAACTTATTTTTTTATTATCTTCAAAAAATCAACAAGAAAATCAGAGTGGCGCTATTAGTACGACTGATCTTTATGATATAGGAACAATAGCAACAGTCATGCGCGTCGTTCAAATACCTGAAGGTGGTGTAAAGATTTTAGTCCAAGGTATCGCTAAAGCAAAAGTACACGAAATTAATTCAGAAGAAAACATCTTAACTGCTCATTTAGAGACACTTGAAAATGAGGCCGATGTAAATGAACAAGAACTTGAAGCTCTTATCAGAAATATAAAAACATTAGCTGAACAAATGTGTGAAAGTGGTCAATCATTAAGTCCTGATTTCAATGTCTTACTCGCCAAAATGACGGACCCCGACAAGATTGCTGACTTTATCGTCTCGCATTTAAATTTAAACGTTGAACAATCACAACATCTTCTAGAATTAAGAAATCATCAAGACTTACTTGAAGCGGTTTATAGTCTTTTACAAAATGAAGCTGAAGTCTCTGAAGTTCAAGAACGCATTAGAAATTCTACGCGCGAGTCAATGAACAAATCTCAAAAAGAATACTTTCTCCGTGAGCAACTTCGTGCCATCAAAAAAGAACTTGGTGAAGATGATGCTGAAGATATCGAATCAATGTTACAAAAACTCGATTCATTAAAATTTAATGAAGAAGCACGCGCCGAAGTAAAAAGACAGATTAATCGTTTAGAAAAAACGGCGCCAGATTCAATGGAAGCAACCGTTTTACGAAATTACCTTGATTGGATGTTTTCATTGCCTTGGGGCATAGAAACACAAGACAATCTTGATCTCAATCACGCACGTGAAGTACTAGACGACGATCACTTTGGACTAACCGAGATTAAAGATCGTATCTTGGATTTTATATCCGTTCGTAAATTAAAAGAGGATGTTAATACGCCTATTTTATGCTTCGTGGGACCTCCAGGAACTGGCAAAACATCACTTGGTCAATCAATCGCTCGATCTCTCGGAAGAAAATATCATCGCATTTCGCTGGGTGGCGTCAAAGACGAAGCTGAAATTCGCGGCCACCGCCGTACCTATGTTGGCGCAATGCCTGGTCGCTTTGTTCAAGCACTACGAAAAGCGGGCAGCATGAATCCCGTAATTATTATTGATGAACTCGATAAAATTGGTGCTGATTTTAGAGGCGATCCATCTGCGGCGATGTTGGAGGTGCTTGACCCCCAACAAAATAAGGGTTTTTACGATAACTATTTGGGAGTTCCATTTGATCTTTCTAAAGTAATTTTTATAGCAACTGCCAATGGTTTAGAGACCATTTCACAACCACTCAAAGATCGTATGGAGATTATTTCAGTTGAAGGTTACACACAAGAAGAAAAAAGAGAAATAGCAAAACGCTATCTGGTTAAGCGCGCTCAATCGGCAACCGGCTTAGATAACCATGCTATTGAACTTCCTGATGAAATTCTTGCTTGCTTGATTAACAATTACACGCGGGAATCAGGCGTTCGACAGCTTGAACGACTTATTCATAAATTATGCTCGAAAACTGCTCGTGAGATAGTAGAAGGACACAGCCTTCCTCTATTTATGAAAGAGACTATCGAAAAATATTTAGGCCCGGCCAAATTTCTTGATGACGACTCAAATAAAAAAGATGAAATCGGCATCTGTAATGGCCTGGCATGGACAACGTGTGGCGGCGAAATGATCAAAATTGAAGCCGTTCTCATGCCAGGAAAAGGAACACTGATCTTAACAGGACAACTTGGTGATGTTATGAAAGAATCAGCTCAAGCAGCCCTAAGTTATGCTCGTGCCCATGCAGCTGAATTTAATATTGATAATGCGCTCTTTCAAACACATGATCTTCATATTCACGTACCAGCTGGCGCGGTACCAAAAGATGGCCCTTCTGCAGGAATAACCATGCTTTCTGCCATTCTTTCAGTCTTTACTGATCGACCAATTAACGCTCAATTTGCCATGACCGGAGAACTTGATCTTCAAGGTCATGTCATGCCAATTGGGGGCGTGAAAGAAAAAGTATTAGCGGCAAAAAGAAATGGTATTTTACACGTAATTTTACCCGAAAAAAACAAGGGTGATTTCTATGCGTTAGAAGAATTATTACATGAGATAGATATCATTTTTGTAGATCATGCCAACGATGTAATTAATCGCGTCTTGTTAAAACCATCCAGAAAAAAGGTTCGAATACAATAATATTGCTAATAAAAAAAGGGTCTTATATGGTAAAATATAAGACCCTTTATCTTTTGAAAAATAAGAGAATTAAAATGAAAATTTTTACTATAGGCGGCGCCACACAAGATATTTTTATTCATTATCAAGATCCAGAATCACTTGTTATAAAAAATAAAAAAGAGACCAAATCTTATTTATTGCTTGAAAAAGGAGCAAAAATAGAGGTTGAAACATTAAGTTATAGTACCGGCGGAGGAGCAACAAATTCAGCTTTCTCTTTCAAACGCCTAGAATTTGATGTTTCTCCGGTTATAAAGGTTGGTGTCGGTAAGGCAGGCCAATATATTACTGATCAATTTAAAGCAAGCAGGATTGATATAACATATGTTGCCAAGGATAAAAATACGGGGACCGGCCTCTCCTACATTATTCCTTCTTTTGAAGGCGACCGAACCATCTTTGCTTACCGTGGTGCTAACGCCCATCTTACAAAAAAAGATGTCCCTTTGAACAAAATAACAGGTAATTGCGGTCTCTATATCACTTCATTGAGCGGCGATTCTTCAGAAATACTCTTTCCTATTTCAAGCCATGCTAAAAAACATAATATCCCAGTTGCCGTCAATCCAGGCATCAGTCAATTGTCAGGAGGATGTCAAGAATTAGAACACTCTTTACAAAATATTGATATCTTTATTTTAAACAGTCAGGAAGCAAAAACATTCTTGCAAAGTTTAGCTAAACAACTTTCGCCCAAAGAACTCGAAAAAGACATTAAGTCATCCGTTGCCTTCGAAAAATTACCCGATCTTATAAAGTCATTGGTTTATATTGAAAATATCTGCTTTAATTTGAAAGATTTTTGTAAAGAAATAATGTCACGTGGCCCTCGAATAGTAGTAGTCACCAATGGAGAAGAAGGTGTTTATGTTGCCCATAAAAATAGACTCTATTTCTTCCCAAGTTTGCCAACAACAATTGTTGATACGGTTGGCGCCGGTGATGCCTTTGGTTCATGTTTTACTGCCAGTATCTTTAAGGGACTCACAGTCGAAGAAGCCTTAATAAACGGTATCATTAATGCAAGCTCGGTTATCAGTTATGAAGATGCCACAAGCGGCCTATTAACTTGGAAAGAGATCCAAAAAAGAGCAAAAAAGATTGATCTTTCATTAATGAAAACATTTAAATTATAAAATTCAAAATAGTGAGCCCTGATAAAAAATATCAGCGCTCACTATTTTTAGATCAACAGTTAGGCAGTTGGAAGCTTCCAATCTTTTCCCCAAAATTCTTCTAGCGATACTTTCATTACGTTTGTCTTATCTGTTAAACCACTAACAGGAAGCTTCTCTTTATCTGTTAAAAGAAGACATTTCTCATTGCGACAATATAAAAAATAGTTAGAATAAATGGGAATTTTAGCGTTATTATCCCAGGGATAACATCCGCAAACTGAAGACTTAAGCGTTTGATAAAATTCAAAACCACGAGGAGCAAAAAATAGGAATGTTTTGTCTTGATCAGATGCTATTTTAGCGTTTACTAATGCAATCGCTTTTTTCGTCATCAAAATATAATACAACACCTTTTTCACAAAAAGATCATCTAACGAATATATTTGTGCAACCGAGTTAAGGGTATTTGCAATATCTTTCTGAGAGACTATAAACCCTAATTCATTACCAGCAATACTAAGATGTTGCATTAAGGGCAAAGTGATAGAAGAATAAATATTATCAACGTCATCCTCTTTACCACAATATTTAACAAGTGCATCTTTAATCGCTCGAGCAGGAAACCACGTCTTATCAGCTGTATCATCATTAACATTTATATATCTACACTCACATTTTTGTTTTCCTTTTTGACCACAATCACCGGCACATCGAGCCTTAAAAGCATATCCAGATTTACTTCCTTGAGCACAAAAAGAAGGTGTACAATTGGTACAGGAATTAGTTACTAGCTGAAAATCTCCAGATCCGCAAGGAACCTCATTTGTGTCAAGTGCCGCTAATTGTGGCTCTGTCCATGGATGCGTATTTGATTTTGCATGTAACACAGCATTGTTGATACATAAACTAAGTAATAAGATAAATTTTTTCACTATAAATCCCTCCATTTTAAACTCAAATTCATTCAACTAGGTAATACCCAATCTTTCCCCCAAAAATCTTCCAATGACAACATTCTTTTTTTTGTTTCATTTTTAAATCTAGTATCAGGAATAGGAGGTTCATCTTTGTTTGTTAAAATACATTTATTTTTATAACAATATAAAAAATGATTAGAATAAATAATAATTTTATCATCTGGACCATACCAAGGGTAACAGCCACAAGACGAAGGCTTAAGACCAATCAGGTCTGGCAATGGAGAAAGGAAGATATCATATTTAGTAGTAATTTTTTCTTCAATTTTATTTAGAGCTTTTCGAGTCATTTCGACATAATATTTTATTTTATCAACAGCAGATTCATCAATATCATATAACAGAGCTACTTGTGACATAACTCTTCCAAAATCAGTATCAGTTCCAATAAAATAACCTTTATCTCCTATGCTTTTTATTAATTTTTGTGAAATTAAAGATAAATAAAGTGTATCAGCGATTTGCTCTACTTGCTTTACATCGAGACCTTTACCATACTTCTCAAGCGCATCTTTAATTGCTGTTTCAAATGGAACAGGTGTTTTACTCGTATCAACAGCTCTATTTTCACAAAGTATAAGCAAGTGTAAAAGTAATAAGATAAATTTTTTCACTATAAATCCCTCCATCTTATAATTTCTTATTTTTAAACCCCTTCAACCAAAATAAAATTTAGGATTTCCTTTATATTTTCCATTAACTGATAAAAAAAATCCCATTGGTAAGTGTGTGCTTTCTACATTAGTATCGCCAGTCGTTTCAATTTTGAAAAATATATTATTTTCATACAGCTTAGTCATTATTGGGTCACTGCCAATAACGAGTGGTGATAAATCAGCGGCAGTCAAATCAGTAAAACAAAAATTGGAATTTATAAAACGACTTCCTTTTATTTGTGATTTGCTTAAGTCTGTATAAACAAAATCAACTGTATCAGCTAAAGCAATATTATTAAACTGAGCGCCTTTTAAATTCGTTTTTTTATCTTTTGTACCATTAAAACTAACATTTTTAAATACTACATTATTAAAATGAGCACCTTCTAAGTTAGCTCCATTAAATTTAACATTAGTTAATTGAGCACCAGTTAAATTTATCTCTTTTAAATCTTGATTAGAGTAATCACAATCTTCCAAATCACAATTCGGTTTTAAATCATCAATTTGACATGAGAAAACAAAGGAAAATATTAAAAATATACCACCTATAAATCCATATTTTATCATATAAACCCCCATAATTTTTCAACCTTTAGCAAAATTAACACTGACAGACGTACAATCAATAGCATCTATTAAACAATCATCTTTAATTTTATTATCATAAAATTGCAAATCTCCCATACATGTTGACTGACATTTTATCAAATCAGACCCTGCTAGAATACATGCCGAATTTGAACTCAAACAAACATTTTTTTGACAAACCTTGCAATCGTTTTTAGAAGAAGAATTATCCAAATTATTGCATATCTTTTTACAATCAAAGTAATTAGGAAGATTACTATTAAGATAATTCCCTACCTGATATAAGTGAAAGACATCAAAGCTATGTGCTTGGCTAAATGATAAACCTATTTCTTGTGTTTTTGTAGGATCAAGTTTTAACTCTCCCCTTAAATCAGAACCTGCGTTAGTTTCACATTTTTTAACATCTGAATATGCATCAATCATGATCGTACAAATACTTTGAATAGCTTTTGTACAACTAGCGCACATAGAGGATGCGCATCCTGACATACACAAACGTTTACATGAGCAAAATGAAGGATGTATACGATAAACATAAGAGCGGGCTTCATCTTCGGTCGCTCCTGGTAATATAACTGTTCCGGTATATTGGGTTTGCGTACTAGCTCTCATCGCAAAAAACATAAAAAAAGATATTGTAAAAATATAATTTTTCATTTTTTTATCCCACTTTTTAAATTCTTACGTCTATTTTGTATATTCTTGATTTGTTCATCATTTACTTGGACAGCCGGCCTCAATTTTTCTATAGCTGGCAACTGTTCCCATAAATCATTTTTTTGATTAATAAGTTCAGTATAATTAGGAGGAACAGTCTTGGTGAAATCTACGATGCCATAATTATTAACTTTGTCGTCAATAGCTTTTAAATTCTTTAGCCATTGTATTTTTTGTTGACAATAAGAACCTGCGCCTTCTCCTACACACAAATCTACTAATTTTTTTAATTCTTCATCAATATTAAATGGCGCTGCTTCCTTAACTGTTGCAGAAGCTCGCTGTGGAGCTGCCATCATCAAAGGAACAAATCCTCCCGAAGAAGTAAAACAACGAGTGCCCGTTAATAGACTGCCAT
>CAYPXP010000034.1:0-8984 GCA_964414965.1 uncultured Pseudomonadota bacterium | reverse complement strand
TACGGGCCCAAACGCAGCGGGAAAATCTACGACCGTCAAAGGGCTCATGATTAATATCATTTTAGCTCAAAGTTTTGGCATTGCAGCAGCACAAGAACTTACCTTCACCCCTTTTTCAAATATAATCACTTATTTAAATATTTCTGATGATCTTGCAGCAGGCAATTCACGTTTTGTCGCCGAAGCCAAACGAGCGCGCAACCTTTTAGATGTTTTAAACAAAGTTAATAATAGTGATAAGTTTAGCATCATGGCTGCAGATGAACTTTTTAATGGAACGACCTATAAAGAAGGACAAGCGGCAGCCTACAGCCTCATAAAGCAACTAGGAAGCAGCAAAAACAATATCTGTATTGCCTGCACCCATTTTCCAAAACTTACTGAATTAGAAGAGAGAACAGCTCATTTTGCGAATTACAAAGTAGCTGTCAATTATGATGATGAAGGCAAGATTAATTATCCTTACACCTTAACGCGAGGAACCACTGATCAGATAGTAACATTTGATATCTTAAAAGAAGAAGGCTTTGGGGACACCTTCCTTACTGAAGCAAAAAACATGTTAATCAAAAAAAATCACGTAATCACCTCATTTGATAGAAAAAATTTATAATCTCATGTTATCCTTTTTAAAAAAGAGGATTCTGTGAAATATCGTTTACTGAATATTTGCTTTTTCTTTTTGTCTCTCTATAGCCACCAACTTATCGATGTAAAAAAAATAAATAATACAATTGTTATCGATCTACGTTACGCAACTACTAATAATTTTACGGGGAAAAAAGTTTACCCAAAAAACCTCTGTTATATTCATCAAGATATTGCACCTTTACTCAATACTATTCAAAATGAACTCAATTACTATGATCTCGGATTAAAAATTTGGGATGCTTATCGTTCAATTGAAGCTCAACAAACATTTTGGAATATTGTTCATGATTCACGTTATGTAAGTCACCCTACCAAAGGAAGGCGCGTACATTTACGAGGCGTTGCCGTCGATGTAACGCTTGTTAATTTAAAAACAGGCAAAGAATTACTCATGCCCTCAGAATTTGACGATTTTTCAGAAAAAGCATATGCAAATTATGTAAAGGGAATCCCAGCTGAAGCAATCGAAAATCGCCAAAAGTTGCATACTATTATGACAAAACACGGATTTATCCCAGAATCAACAGAATGGTGGCACTTTAACATCAAAAATTGGGGTGATTATCCAATCCTTAATATCACCTTTGAAGAATTAGAATGAAAAGAGAGTTCGAATCACACTGAGAATTAATGCTTAACAAATTCTATCTTTGATCCCTTTTTTGCAACCGTAATCATAACTTCACCACCTATTGGCCAGGTTATCTTAGGGTCGGTATGGCCAAAATCAACATTAGCGATAATGGGTACATGAGCAAGTTCTTTTTTGGCTTTTATTATGTTTATCAAAAAATCATTCGTCATCTCACTGCCCAGTTGAAAACGACCAATTACGATTCCTTTGACTTTATCAAAATTTGGTTGATGAATGAGTGATTGTAATCGTCGATCAAATTCATAAAACTTTGTTTCCAGATCATCTTCGATAAATAAAATTTTATCTTTAATAGAAGGGAAATATTCGGTTCCAAACAACAAGCTAAAGGTTCCTAAGTTACCACCAACAACAGTTCCTGAACATTCTCCTTCATTGATAACTAACCAACCAGGATTCAGAGTTAAATGACGATGCATTTGATCAACCCACCATTCATCATCGCTCCATTCTGCTGAAGGCTCAACCATAAATGGTTTATCAGAAAACAGACATTTACGAACACCATCAAGCGTATAATCAAAATAATGTTCTTGCGCAAATGTAGAGTAATGAGGTCCAGAATACGTAACTAAACCTGTTTTTGTAAAAATAGCATTTTGCAAAACAGTTATATCAGAAAAACCACAAAGTATTTTGGGATTATTTCGTATTATAGACCAGTCAATATAACGCAATAATTGATTGCTATTGTATCCACCTATAACGGTAAAAATTCCTTTAATATCAGAATCAGCAAAGGCTTGATGCAAATCTTCTATTCTTGAATTAATTGAAGACGAACAAAATTCATCAGATTCTTCGACATGTTTACCAAAATCAATGGAAAGACCTAGTTCTTTAAACTTATTAGTGGCAATCTCTCTTGTTTCATCGGTAATAATAGCTAATGACCGGGAGGGTGTTATCACCCTTACCCGATCACCTTTTTTTAATTTTGATGAAAAAACAAGAGATGTCATTTTTTGAGGCCTATTAATTTCATGATCGAATTAATAAAGTTGGCGACAAATGAACTTGTTGCAACAAAGCCTTCTTTAACCATATCCCAAGCCTGTATTGGCCAATGTTTCCAGCTACTCTTGGCTAATGCTTCTTTTTGTTTAGCTATTTCTGCCAATTCCTTTTGAACAAGATCCTGTTCAGCTTTAAGCTCATTTTTATCTTTTTCTTTATTAGCTTGAGCAAATCGCTCAAATTCTTTATTTAAATCGATACCTTTTTGTTTTAATTGATCAACAGAATTCTTAATCTTGTTTAAATGATCATTTATTTGTTGCGTTGTATCGTTAAAATAATTCCAGAGATCTTTTGAAACATAATCGCGATTCTTTTCGACAGTCTTAAAAAAACCTTCCATTTCATAAAATAATAACCGAGCCTTTTTATCATTAAGCTCTTTACCAATCTCTTTAAAATGTTCCCATGCTTGTTTTTCATATTTACGACAAGCACCTACCTGTTGTGTAAGATTCTCCATTACTTTACCAAGTGAATTATCTAACTCATCAACCGCAACAAGATCCTTTTTCAATTGGTCAAGCTCGCGCTGTTTTTCTTTTAACGTTTGCAAAAACTCACGTTCTTGCTCTGTTAGTCCCGGCTGTTCACGCTCAGCATTCGTCTCTTCAACTAATTTATTTAACGTTTCTGCCATTTGCCCTTGTTCGAAACCAAGATCTCTAAACTGGGTATCAACATCTTTATCGACTTCATTACGAGCTTTAACAAATTTGACTTGTTGATCATAAAGCTCATTGTTTGTCTTCATAATCTTTTCGTAAACTTTTTCAGCTTGTTCCCAAAAAGCACGCTTGATAACCCAGTTGCCACCAGCTTCAATACCTGTCGTATCTAATTCAGAAGGCAAACATTCAGGTGGTGTCAATTCAAGTTCTAACTTCTCTTTAGTTTCAGATTCTTTTTTAATATCTGCTTCAACAGGCACAACAGGCACCGTCGCCGCCTCTTCCTGAGGCTTAGTATCTTCTTCTAAAATACCGGCTTCTGCTATTTCTGCCGGTTGTGTTGGTATCGTAATAGCTGTAACTGTTTCTTCAGAATCATCTTTTTCTTGCGGTTTTAAAGAAGATCCTACCGTATCTGTTTTATCAGTTACTTCTATGGAAATTGGAGATGGCGCAGCTGCTTCCGCCCCAGTTGCTTCAGACGCAACTTCCTCTAGTTTCTTCGATTCAGACAAAGTCGAAGGTTCCTTTGCAACTTCAGCAGAACTTGCGGTTGCTGATAGCACAGGTTCTACCTCTTTCTCACCTACAGGCAATTGCGTAGAAGCTTCTTCAGGCGCTGCCTTTTCGGCCTCTAACTTCGGTTCTTTTGATTCAGTTAAAGCAGGTGATGGTTCCGGAAGTTGTTTGTCAACTTCTGTATCAGAAACTTTTGCGTCAACTTTCACTTCTTGCTCATTGGCAACAGCCGTTTCAACAACTTCGGACTTTTCAGCAACTTCGGGCTTTTCAACAACTGTCTCAGGCTCTATCGGAGGAACTTTAGTAGAAACGGTCGTATCTTCAGAAATCGCTGGCACATCAACATGATTAACCTCTTGCGCAGGCGATGGGCTAACTGACTGCATAAGCGCGCCAGCCCTCTTTTTTTCAGATGGCTGAACATTCTCTATATTCGATTCTTGCGCATTTATAAGTGGCAACATACAGACTATACTGATTACTAACTTCTTCATTAACACCCTTTTTATTTTATAATGTTTTTGCTAATGATTTGAGTTCATTGTATAAACCAATACACAATTCTTCCGCCTCAGGAGAAGTATAACTCCATCGTACACCAGTATCAACACGGACAAGAACTGAACGATCACATTTAATATCAATAATATCAACACGAACGATATTCATGAGTGGATGAACTTCCGAAGGCGCACGAACTACACCGGCACGACCTAAAACACTATAAGCTACATTATTTTCATCCATAAAACAGAGCATAACCTTTTTTTGCCAGACCATATTATGGTAACCAGTGTGATCTTTATGAATAGAGATCAAAACGCTTTCAGCGCCTTTGGGATAAATACATTGAAGTGGCGTTGTATTAGGGACTCCCTTATCAGAAAAAGTTGCAAGCACACCAACCGTATGGCACTGTTTTAAGACATTTATTAAATCTTCAGGCAATTTTACACCAACATGTTTTGCCATGTTCTACCTCTATTTCAAGTTTTAAAAAGCTACAAACCAACTATTTATCGATAAGATCGAATAATGCCAATCCCCTAAAGGTAATTTTTTCTGTTTGAATCTGTTCATAATTAAACGTTTAAATTGTCCCTAAGTTTAAGCGTTATTTCAATTTTAAACTATAAGTACTTCTAGTATACCAGATATGTCAAGCCCTTCCAAAAAATTGCTATTGAAAAATAGAAATTTTATTTAGAAGCGTGAGCTTGAATTTGAGAAATAATCTCAAGAACTTTTTCAAATAAATGCACTAATTGCGCCTTATCAATCTGCCCATAGTTAAATTTAATCTCATTTAATTGTCTAATAATAGCAATACAAGATTCATAATAAGGGTCAAAAACATGCATATTTTTAATTTTATCTAGCCACTGTTGATCAGTTAACCCATGAACTGTCGAGTCATGACTCAGCCATGCCGTATATGATTTTAATGCCGTAGTTAACAACAATGCAGCATCAGAACCAGCTAGCGACCCTTCTTTGTATGAATCGAGTCCCTTAGTCAACACTATAAACAGCGCCTCAGGAAGCGTTAACTGAATGCGCTTCTTCTTTCTTCTTCGGAAAACAATCCACATAATTAAACTAATAAAAAGAATTGATAATGATATAAGCACCAGTGGACTTTGCCACCAAAATGAAAACGGCATTTTATATATCAATAAATCCAATTGCTCAACTAATTGCTGCATAGTCCCTCCTCTTATCTTAACGTTGCATGGATCATTCGTCGCTTAAAAAACTCTACCAACCGCGCACAACTATCATATTCATAAGATAAATCAAAAACGTCTGTTCCCGTGCGCACAAACAAATCATTCTGCTTAATCAATCGTTCTTTTAACTTTTTAGCAATTGACGAAGATGTACCCTGCGCAGCAATATATACTGATTGATTTGATTCAATATCTTCAACCATCATATATCCTACATGTGGCAATTCACGTTCAATTGGGTCATAACAACGAACAGCTACTAAATCTATTCGTTCAGCAGCAACACGCAATGACCGTTCAAAGTGGTCGTCAATAAAATCAGATATAACAAATACAATGGCATCTTTGTACCATTTTTGAGCAACATAATCTAAAACAACCGATATATTAGTTGTTTTCTTCTCGAGTGGCACATATTCATAGAGCTTTTGCACAAGAAAATGTATGTGTTTACTCAGATTTTTTGGCTCTAATACAAAATTAATTTCATTGCTAAACAGAATAAGACCGACGCTATCTTTAGCATGTTGCGCAGCAAAGGCCAATATTGCTGCTATTTCTTTCATTTTTTCAAAACGATTTATCACTGAACCATAAAAACTTGAATTAGATATATCCACCGCTAAAATCACACGACGATTACGCTCTTCAAGACACTCTTTTACAAACATTTTTGAAAAACGACTCGTACTCTTCCAATCAATAAACCGAACGTCGTCACCAAAATGATATTCACGTATCTGATGAAACTCAATCCCATAACCACGCTGCGCTGAAACATCGTCACCTATAAGTGGCCCTTCCATATGCCCTTTGGTCACAATTTCCAACTGTCTTATCTTTTTTTGAACTTCTGGTGTCAACATTACCAATCCATATATAACATTAATTCAGGCGGGAGTTTGATTGAACCATCTTTCTGTTGATAAGTTTCCATCAACGCAACCATTAAACGTGGCAACGCTAACGATGAAGCATTAAGTGTATTAACTAACGATGGTTTTGCATTAACATCTTTACGATAACGGATTTTGCCACGACGAGCTTGAAAATCGGTACAGTTACTACACGAAGAGACTTCGTAATAGGCGTTTTGTCCCGGCATCCAGACTTCAATATCATACGTTTTTGCTGAAGGGAACGACATATCCTGTAATGCCAATAGACTTATACGATAATGTAATCCCAATGTTTGTAAAATAGCTTCGGCGCAAATTACCATTTGTTCTAATTCTTCATTAGCTTTAGCTGGTTCACTAATAGAATAGAGCTCAACTTTTTCAAATTCATGTATACGGATAAGCCCACGTTCTTGCGCACCATAACCACCAGCCTCACGTCTAAAACAACTGGTCCAGGCGGTCATACGAATCGGCAACTTGTCACCATCAATAATAGAATCACGATAAAGATTAGTTAAATTCACTTCAGCCGTTGGCGTCATATACAAATCTTCACCACTGATTGAATAAACATCTTCTTTAAACTTTGGAAAGTTACTAGCAACTTCAAGGGATTTTTCATTTACCATGTATGGCGGCAAGATTGGTTGAAATCCATGGGTAACATTATTTTTGAGCATCATACGTGTTAATGCATAAATAAGTTTAACGGCATCACCTTTATACAATGCAAACTGACTTCCGGCCATACGTGCCGCAGCCTCAAAATCGAACCAACCAAGTGCGTTGCCCAGTTCAACATGATTTTTTATTTCAAAATCAAATACAGGTTTTTTGCCAACCTCTTTAATTACCTTATTTGCTTCTTTGCCACCAAAAGGAATTCCTGCTTCAGGAATATTAGGACAATGCAGATTAAGAACTTTGTATTCATCACTAATTTTTTCAAGTGCCTGTTCTTTATTTTTTAAATCTTTGCCAATCTCAATTGACTGTTGCCTAATATCGTCAGTCAAACCACCTTGTGCAGATTTTGCCAATTCATTTTTCTGTGCACGTAGCTTTTCAACATCTTGCATCAACAAACGTCTATCGTCATCCAATTCTAGTAATTGCTCAATAGCAAAATGAGGGTCTTTATCTTTTAAGCGTTTTAGCAACTGAGGATCATCGCGCAATAAACCTAGGTCAATCATGTAAACTCCAAAAATTTTAAAGAAATGTGTGTTGACAACTGAGAACACACTTATATAAAGTTCAAGCAAAGTCAAACAAAGCTAATCTTCCTTATAATACTACAGACATCACTTTTTGAAAACGAATTAATCAAAAAAAATTGTAATAAAATGATAAAGCATCATTAATTATATTTTATAAAAAATGTAGGTAATTGTAAGGTCTTAAGCTAATGGCTATGTTGCCTATCGCCATTCCGGACTTTCACCGTATAGACTGTGCGCCCGCTGGGCGCACAACAAAAAAGACCGCTAAATTGCGGTCTTTTTGCGAGAGCAAATGTCTTAGATTAAATTACTTTATTACAATGAGCGAACAACTTGGCGCAAATTTTTGCCAGCTTTAAATTTAGGAACATAAATAGCAGGAATATCTATTTTTTGTTTAGTTGCTGGGTTGATTCCCTTGCGAGCTGGACGAAGGGATGTTGAGAATGTACCAAAGCCAGCTAAAGCTACTTTGTCACCTTTTTTAAGTGAACGTTCTACTACTCTTGTTAATGCATCTAAAACTCTTGTAACATCCTTTTTGCTAAAAGTAGTTTCATCACTAAGCGCATTTATTAAATCAGTCTTATTCATTATTCTTTGCTCCTTTCAGTTGAGAACACTTTCTTCTTTGTTTTTCTGTTAACACTGCTTCTTTAACAATATTCTCTTTTTCTATTTCAATCAAGGCATCTTACTTGATAGGTATCTTAACTTGATTTGTATATTTGTCAAATCAAACAAGTGTTTTATACTCAAAGTAAAGCAATTTTAGGATGCAGTGATCTGATGACAGAAAAAAATAATTATAATTTTGTTGATACGCATTGTCACATGAATCTTCTTATCAAAAAAGATTTTGACACCGCACTAACAACTCAAGAAATTGATCAAGCAAAACCAATTATTACCGAAGCTTATCAAGCAGGCGTTAAGCAAATTATTAATGTCGGCACTAACCTTATCGAAAGTAAAAATTGTATTGCACTTGCACAACAGTATGAAAATCTCTACGCCATCGTCGGCATTCACCCCACTGACTTACAAGAAGATTGGCGCGAAGAATTTGAATCGATAAAAAAATTAATTACAGAAAAAGAGAAAAATAAAATAGTCGCTATCGGCGAAGTTGGTATCGACCTGTATCGACCCGGATATCATTTAGAACGGCAATGTGACGGCTTTCGTCAGCAAATTGAATACGCTCTTTCTTGCGATCTTCCCGTTGTAATTCATACCAGAGCCGCACCTGAGGAAACGCTCGCCATTTTACAAGATTATAAAAACACATCTTTGAAGGGAGTTATTCACTGCTTTCCTTATGATCAATCATTTGCTGATGAAGTTATTAAACTTAATTTTTATCTGGGAATTGGTGGCGTAGTCACGTATCCCAAAAACATATCTTTACAAAAATTAATTCAACAAATTTCACTTAATCATATTGTCCTTGAAACAGATGCGCCATTTTTACCGCCACAAACAATTCGAGGAAAGCAGAATAGGCCAAGCCAAATTTTGACCATTGCTCAATTTATAGCCGATTTACGCAAAGAACCATTAGCAACAATTGCTATGATGACTACTTGTAATGCACAAAAATTATTTAAAAT
>CAYPXP010000033.1:0-9111 GCA_964414965.1 uncultured Pseudomonadota bacterium | reverse complement strand
TAAGGAAAAATCTTTTGCATTCCTTCAATTTTGATAGGAATTACCGGCACATCCATCTGTGTTGCAAATAGACCAGCCCCTTCTTTAAGCGGCGACAATAAACCATCTTGGCTAATTTTCCCTTCAGGATACATAACGAGACTATAGCCTTGATCAAGCATCTGTCCGCTATTTTCTAAGCCAATTTTAATATTTTCACCCTCTTGCCGTGGTAACGGAAAACAATTAAATGCTAATTCAGCAAGCCATGAAAAATATTTGTATTCCACATAAACTGTATCATAGGCTGCTGCAAAAGAGAGATCTTTCTCTAATCTAAAAGGCAATGCCCGTGCGACCACAACAGCATCCCAATTGCTTAAGTGATTCGGCATAAAAATAACAGGGCCTTTTACATGTTTAATATTGTCTTTGCCAACTATTTTTATTCGAATGAATAATCGTGAAATCATAAAAAATATTTGTTGTAATAGTATCCGAACGATTGAAGCCCACCATGAACGTGGCCAACGGGATAGTTGAGGTAATGGCTTGACGGGAGCCGCCATAGCAATCATCTCTTCCAGCTGCTTTACCGTTGTTTTTGGTGTAATAGCTATCTCATCAATAACTACGCGAAAATCTTGTTCAATGCGAGCCGTCAATTCTACACGTTTCAATGAATCTAATTGGAGATCTCGAACCAAACGAGTCTTAGAGGAAATATTTTTCATAGCTATATGTGAAACCTGACTTAATAAACGAATTAATGGTGAGACCTCTTCTGACGTTCCACTAATTTTCTTTTTACTTTCAAGATAATTGCGCACAGTCTCTTTTTTTATTTTTCTAGTGGCTGATCGTGGAAAATCTTGATCAGGCCAAATTGTCCAGCCGGTAATTTGTTGATATGTTGCTAATTGTTTATTCGCTATCTCAATAATTTCTTCTGGCTCAAGGCTATTATCACTTAACAATAAGACAGCATGAATCTCAACAAGGCCATTAGGCAATTCTAACCCTAATACAGCGCTGTCCTTAACGCCCTTAATATGATTTAATACTTCTTCAAGATCTTCGGGAAAAACATTTTGACCACCAGGCCCCAAAATCATATATTTTTTACGACCCCGCATAAAAAGAAACTTTTCTTTATCAAATTCGCCCATATCTCCCGTTTTAAACCAACCATCGCGCGTAAAAACTTTTTTCGTTTGCTCTTTATTTTTATAATAGCCCTCAAAAACGTTTGGTCCTTTAACTAGAATTTCACCATCAGACGCAATTAAGACAGAGACATTTTTAATGGCCTTCCCTACGGAACCAAGACGATGAGCATCATAGGTATTTGTTGTAACAACTGGAGACGTTTCAGTTAGCCCATATCCTTGAAGAATGATAATGCCTAATTTATTCCACCAATGTTCTAAATCGATATCCAAAGGCGCGCCACCGCTGGCCATGGTATCTAATTTACCACCAAACTCTTTTAATACCGAATAGCAGAGTAGTCGAGAAAACCACCGCCAATTAACTAAATTTGAGATTTTTAATAAAAAGTTAAAAGTTTTTTCTTTTTTTGCTTTATAAACGGCACCCACAATTCGTGAACGAATAACTTGTAAAAATTCTGGAACCGCAATCATTTTTGTAATACGATATTTTTTCATTAATTGCGCAATTACTACCGGTGAATGAGCATATATAATTTGAACACCCTTATAAATTGGCAACAACATGCCAATAGTTTGTTCTAAAATATGACTGAGGGGCAGAATTGATAAAAGTCGATCCTTTCCCGATTTGGGATCAATTAACCCGGCGATTGTCTTTACGTTAGAAGCTATATTTTTATGAGTTAACATCACGCCTTTAGGGTCACCGGTTGTTCCTGATGTATAAAGTATTTGAGCTAAATCAGTATCTTTAATAACACAGGACTTATAATGAGTTGGCTTAAAATCTGCAACTATTTCATCAAGAAAGTCTATATCGATCGTTTTTACATGATTGGGTAGATCGTTTTTAAATAAAACATATTTGAAGAAAATTCGCGCATTTGTTTTTTCCAAAGCTTTAACGACAAAATCTCGTGTACTTTGAATATTCAATGGAACAATGTGACAGCCACGCATCAACGTTCCAAAAAAAACAGCTACCCAAAATGGAGAATTTGGCGCTAACAATACAACATTTTCACCTTTTTTTATTCCTTCATGTTCTAAAAATAGAGCTACTTTTTTTGATAGATCATATAGCTCTTTATAGGTTAATGTTAATGTCCGAAATCCTCGTTTAATCGTAACCGCCTGTTTATGCGGATATTTATGAGCACTCTGTTTTATAATATCAACTAAGTTCATGATTATCCTTTTTTACGTTCCCCATGCTTCAAACTCTACTATGATGCACCATAAAAAAACAAGAACTAACCCATAATAACCACAACGGCCATCGCATAATCACCGTCATGAGAAATGCTAATATCAATTGATTCATAGTGAATATCGGTAGGAAAATGAAGTACTGGCTTACCTGAAGCGAGCTTATACACTTCCATCTGGTGCCATGAATCAAATTTTAATCCAGAGGCTTTCAAAAATGCCTCTTTTACCGCAAAAACACCTGCCAAGGATTCATATGTCGGCTCCTGAGCCAATTCATAAGAAGTGAATAATTTTTCTAAAAATGTCCCATTACCCTGTTTTGCTGAATCTACAAACTTAGGAATAAAAACCAAGTCGCAGCCAATTTTAAGCTTATTCATTTATCAAAACTTGACTATTTGTAATTATGCATTATACTTATAATACTCGAAAGGAGTATAACGAAATTATGAATAAGAACATAGCAATTTTAGTAATTTTTTCATTTGTTAATCTTTTTGCCATGGATCGTGATATAAATCAGGATCATAACAGCAGTTCTGTGGAATTAAGTGAATTTAATGAAGAAATAAGAACTGAAGAGATAAATGATCGCGCAGAATTACATAGAATATTGAGTGAACATATATTAGACAATGTGGCAAGGGAATCGACAACTCCAAACAACTCGCCAACACCATTAGATGAGGTATTAACTCCTTCGCATAGTCCAGTAATCTGCTCAAACAATTCATCACCTTCACGTTTGCAATAATTACTAAAAACATAAACAAAGGAAGAGGCTGATTTTTAAATCAGCCTCTTCCTTTATTATTAGCAAGATTATCGACAAGGTTGGTCATTGCGAGGTTGAAAGTTCATCGCAAATAACGAGCGTGTCCATCGAAGCTCTGACGAATTTCGCTGATTCGACGGCTTACGAGTCTTTTATTTAGGTAAATCTTTTTCTGATTCTTTATCTTTGGATGAAAATAGAGATTTGTACAAATGGAAAGATAGATATTTTAAACTCTTAATACTATACCTTACTGTTTTGCCAGCGCTTGTACCAACGCAAATGCCTACCATCATTGCGCGCAATTTATCAGAATTTTGACGATAATAAATTCCTTCATTTTGTTCTAGATAATGCTTAAGCATTGCTGCAGATCCAAAAGTCGTAGCGCTACTCCATAATAAAGGCTCTCCCCAATCGTCAGTTACCACATTGGTTAAAAAACTACTTGTTGCCCCAGCGCCAAAACATATAAGCGCAGAATTATTATCAGGCAATACTTTCTGATACCACCGTTCTTGCGCATTAAGCTGCATGAGGACGAACAGACAAGAAAATATTAATTTTTTCATATTATATTCCTATGAATTAATAGCCGAATTGATAGATTTTCCGCAAATAAGACCTTCAGTATAACCTACTAGTATCCAACAAAGATTACGCTTGTGATTACACCTATAATGATCATAAAATAGGTGCTCACTTCCGTACAAAAGACCAATAACTCCCGCAGCTATGCCACTTGCCTTTAATGTATCCCGACAACAGCTATAAGCGAGTAAGGAGATAATATTAGCTTTAGCTCCCCATTCAACGCCTTCATTATGCTTTCTAGAGTAATGTGGCAAAGCAGAATTTACTAAAAAAAACAACACCAAGAAATATTTTTTATCCATATAAATAAGCCTCATTTGTTATCTCTTTAGTGTAACGCAAAAACAAGATTAAAAAAAAGACCGGATTTTCATCCGGTCAATCTGTTACCATTTATTCCAAAGCTCTTTGCATTTTTTCTTCCATGAAGCAAGCGTAAGACTAACTGCCTTACCAATAGATGATCCACATGTATAGCTTAATACATGTTTTGCAGAAGAAGTTTGACCACCTAAAATACGATTAACGGCATAAAGACCTGAGGCTGCTAATGCGCCATAAGTGTTAGGCTTAATAAACCGTGCATCAACAACATTGACTCCAAAGCCAATAAATCCTGTAATAATTTCAGGATGCTTTTTTAAAAGTGATAAAGTTGATGTAGCAAAAATCGTACTAACGGAAAGAATATTTAACAATAGAATAAGTAAGATTTTTTTCATAATAACCCCATAAAAGCCACCATTTTCAGCTTAGTTTGATTGTGTTATAATAATAACAAAATGGTTAAAAAAGTCAATTAAACAGGCTTTTTAAAGCTGACAAAACAACAAAAAGATGAAGGTAAAAGATGAAGTTTAACATAAGTCTTGTTTTATTTTTAGTCACTCTAACAGGGTGTCAAAAAGAGACAAAAAAAAATAACAAATTAACCACAAAAAATGAGAAACGGAAGATGACACAAAAATCGAATGAAGGCCTTAAATCAACACTTATTAAACAAGTTGAAAAAGAATCGCCAATGCCAGAGATAGGCAATACTGTTTCAGTTCATTATACCGGATGGCTTGCTCTGGAAGATCATACACAAGGGCGACAAATTGATAGCAGTTTAGAACGTGAACCATTATCATTTATTGTTGGACTTCATCAGGTTATTAAGGGTTTTGAAGAAGGGGTTAAGTTAATGAGAGTTGGCGAAAAAAGGCGCTTTGTTATCAGTCCAGAAATGGGTTATGGCAAAAAAGGTGTCGGACTTTTCATTCCACCCGATTCAACGCTTATTTTTGATGTGGAACTCTTAAAGATATCCTAAAATAAAGTTTTTATTATGAAAAACAGTGTGACGGGATTTTTAGTATATTTGTGCGTAGTGATAGCAACCACGTATCCTATGCAAAAATATACTGATCCTAGTATTAGATCACTTGCAAAAAAAATTGAAAAAATTGCCTTGAATACTAAAGAAAGCCCTCAAGAACAACTAGAAAAAATAGAAGCTCTAAAAAGATCTATTTTGCAAAAACAACATTCTATATATTCTTGCCAAGAGCTTTCAACATTAAGTAATCTTCTTGTTCTTTTAAGTCAAAAAGAACAATTCTGGCGCACAGATCTATGGGTTCGAGAACATTTTCAAAATAATTAGTCTTAAAAATTGAGGCAGGTATAACTTCCTGCCTCAATTTCAAAATTCACTATTCTTCTACGATATCTTTTTTATTCTGTTCAACTATTTTTTGTTCAAGTTCGCGTGGAACTTCTTCATAGTGGTCGAACATTTCAGTATGGACTCCTCGTCCACCAACCATAGATCGTAACGTTATTGAATAACGATATAAATCAGCTTGAGGAACCTGAGCCTTAATAATGGTAAACTTTCCATCAGAATCTATTCCTAACACACGTCCACGACGACTGGAAATGTCACTCATAACATCCCCAGTATGTTCATCAGGAACTTTTATGGAAACGTTCATAATTGGTTCTAGTAAGCATGGTTTTGCCTGCATAAATGCATCTTTAAAGGCAAATTTTCCTGCTATTTGAAAGGCAATATCCTTTGAATCTACTGGATGTTGTTTGCCATCATAAAAATCTACTTTGACACCAACAACTTTATAACCAGCTAATGCGCCACGTTCACAAGCAGCTTTTACTCCTTTTTCAACTGAAGGAACAAATACACGATCCACGTTTTGTCCCACGAGTGAATGTGTAAACTCAACATCATTATCATGGCTTATTGGTTCAACACGCATCCAAACTTCCGCAAATTGTCCAGCACCACCACTCTGTTTTTTATGACGATACTTAGCATCTCCTTTTGTACGAATCGTTTCACGATAGGCTACTCGCGGTGCAAAGGTTTCAATTTCAAGGCCAAACCGATGACGTAACTTGCTTACGCATGTCTCTAGATGCAATTCACCTTGTCCAGCAATTAACATCTGATGCAATTCAGGATCAACCTTAAATTCGAATGTAGGATCTTCTTCGCGCAATGTCGCCAACCCTAAAGACAGTTTTTCTTCATCGCCCTTAGTTTTTGAGCGAATACCAAAACGTATATTAGGATGAGGATAAGTAATCGCAGGAATAATAAATAATTTGTGTTCATCACACAGCGTATTATTGGTATGTGTGTCCTTTAATTTGGCCACAGCTCCAATATCTCCTGCATGTAAAATGTCTAGATGTTCTCGATTTTTACCATTAATAGCAAATAACTGTCCTACTCGTTCAGTAATACGTCGTGCAGGATTATATAAATTTAATCCTGATTTTAAATCACCAGAAAAGACTCTAAAAAGTGATAATCCACCCGAACGTGACTCACTAATTGTTTTAAAGACAAACATTGATGGATGTGAGTCGGTAACTTCTACTTCAATCTCCGCCTTATGATCGTCATAAACTTTTATATGTGGATGATCTAATGGTGATGATCCATACGAAGCAACAAAATCCATAACTTGAGAAACACCGATATTTTTTTCAGCAACGGTGACAAATAATGGAATAACTGACTGATTTTGAAATGCTTTATGCATGCCAAGTATCATCTCTTCATCTGAGAGCGTTCCTTCATTAAAAAATTTATCTAACAAGGTATCATCCGATTCAGCAACAGATTCAGCGAGAAGACTGTGTAGTTCTTCAGCTTTTTTTTGCCATTCCCCTTGAATTGTTCCGATCTCATATAAGCCAGATTCATCAGTTTTATAGTTCAATAGACGCTTAGTCATAACATCAAGTATTTCATTGCAGTTGGAACCTGTCTTGAGAGGAAGCGTGATAGGGAAAATATGATTACCAAATTGTTCTTTAATTTTATCAATAAGTGCATTAATTTTTACATTATCTTTATCGATACCGTTAATAATAAATATTTTTGGAATTTGAAAATTCGTAGCATAATTCCACGCATTTTCAGTTCCTAGTTCAATACCACGTTCGGCATGAACAACAATAACGGCAAGATCGGCAACACGTAAAGCTCCTAAGGTTTCTCCAATAAAATCAGCGTAACCAGGAGCATCAACGACATTAAGCTTTTTATTTTTCCATTCAAACTGCAGTAATGATGAATAAATAGAATGGGCATGCTTTTGTTCATCTTCATGATAATCAGATGTAGTATTTCCCGTATTAATATGTCCGAGACGATTAATAACTCCGCTACAGGCAAGCATGGATTCCGCAAGCATTGTCTTTCCTGTTGCGCCATGGCCTACCAAAGCAATATTCCTTATATCTATTGATTGATACTCTTTCATTCTCAAATCCTTTCTTAACTTCAGGTACTAGAAAATGTAAAAAAAGTTTTATCAGTTTTAACAAGAATTGGTTAAAATCGCAAACGGATAAAAGTATTTGGTTTGATATTTTCGTTTTGGCGGTGAGTGTGAATGAACACCATAAATTATTATAATGATCGTTTTAGAAAATTGATTTTTTTAGTTAGATTGGCAAAATAATGTTATCTTAGCCTTAATCGTGATATTTTAACTCTTGATATCACGATGACTGATTTTAATGGGAAAAGAGAAAGAAAAATATGAATAAATTAAAAATTGTAACCCTTTTTTGCTGGTTAAGTACACTTTTTTCTTTAACAGCGATGGAAAATGAAAAAGTTTTTTTTAAGGCAGTATGGGATGGAAATATCGAGATAGTTACCTCTTTGTTGCAAGAAGGATTTGATCCTAACCAATTGAGTTCGGATGGAAAATATGCTCTTGCCATAGCAGTTAATTTGGGAAATGTTGCGATGGCTAAAGTTTTATTAGATAATAGCGCTCAGGTGAATGTTTTGCGAGGTCCATATCAAAGGACAGTCCTTATGAGGGCTGCATATAAGGGGGATCTAAAGATGGTCGAGTTACTGCTTACTTATAAGGCAGATATCGATGCAAAGGATCGGCAACGACGAAATGCTTTAATGGATGCGAGTCGTTATGGGCACTATAATGTGGTTGAAGTTTTACTTGAAAAAGATGCTCAGGTGAATGAGGTAAACAGTGAACATTGCACTGCTTTACAATGGGCGCGAGAGTTTGGCCATCACGATATAGCTCGTCTTTTGAAAGCGTATGGAGCAAAACGAAATTGTCATTTTATGTGCTGTTAAAAGAGTTTTCAATCTTTTAAATTACTTTTCTAGTAATTTTTAAAAAAACATTAATGCTTGGTATTTACAAATGCGATATAAATGGTATATTAAATGAATAGGGGATTTTCTTTATTTAAGGGGATATCATGAAAAAGTTATTACTTGGATTACTATTAATTGTGCCACTTTATTCAAATATTTTCATTGTCGATGTGGTTGAAGAAAAACATCAAGATGATCGGAACCTTCTACAACATGTGTCACAATATGGTCAAGGAAGAGCAGGAATAGTGGCTTTAGATGGTCTGCCAAAAGGTAAGCATGAAGGGCGTTATCGACTTGATGCTAAAAACAGGCCACTTTTTTATGGTATGGTTTCTCAAAGTTTAAATTATCAATTTAAATACGCTGATTTTCGTTATTTTCTTTATGTAGAAGATGATATTCTTTATTGTATTATTGAATCAAAGCCTGTTGAAGAGTTGAGTGGTTGCGTTGACGGTGGGGTGCGAATAGCAACGTCTAAAGATACTCAGATTACTACGTTAGGTGAATTCGATCCTAGCGTTAATTATTGGGTTAAGATTAAGGTTTACAAAGACAGATCGATAGAAATTTGCCAACATTAAGTAGTTGTATCAAAAGCAAAATAGCCAGCTGATGCAATAAGTGCATTATCAATAGTAAGTTTTTTTAAAGCATTAATGTGAACTCGATCTAAGCAAATGTACCGCGTTCGATGAAACCTCTCGATTAAGCTT
>CAYPXP010000032.1:0-9128 GCA_964414965.1 uncultured Pseudomonadota bacterium | reverse complement strand
AGCTTATCATAATTGTTTCGTATCTGCATGACGCGATCATGTTCTTTAAATTCAGTAAGGCCATAGGTTAATTTATTGCCCGGTTGTTTATTAAGAATTTCTTGTAAATTTTGATTCAATTTTTGTGTTCCTATAGAACCACGATTCATAGGAACTAACACCATCGTCTCAGCTGGCGATATCTGATATTGATAGATTTTTTTTGTAAAAAAAGAGGTTAAGTGCTCGAATACTTTTTCAGGTTGCTCTTCTTTAATCCAAATAAAATCTTTTTGGGTATCAGGTAAATTGGTGGTTGGAAAGATGCCATGATTAACTCGATGAGCATTGACGATAATAAGGCTATTTTTTGCTTGTCTGAAAATTTCTGTCAGTTGAATACAGGCGATTTTTTTACTATTAATAAGATCTCGTAAAAAGTTGCCAGCACCTACAGGTGGTAATTGATCAATATCACCGATAAAAATAATATGAGCAGCTAAAGGAACGGCCTTGAGGATTGCGTAGGATAAGAAAATGTCGATCATTGATGCTTCATCAACTATAAAAACATCTGTTTGTATCGTATTATCTTCATTGTGTTTAAATTGCAGGGTTGCCGGATCAAATTCTAAAAGACGGTGTAACGTGGCGGCCGGGCGTCCGGTGCTTTCCGACATTCGTTTAGCAGCGCGACCGGTCGGTGCGGCCAATTTATAACGAATTCTCTTTTTATCTAAAATTTCTAGAAATTGTTTGATAAGGGTTGTCTTACCGGTGCCTGGACCGCCGGTAATAATAGTAATTTTGTGTTGTAATGCGGTCATGATGCCCCGTTGTTGATCTTCATTAAGGACAACTGGGCCATCTTGCTTTCTTAATTGCTGATAAATGGCATCGATATCCAGGAAAAGGCCAGATGGATAATTGAGCAAGTTTTTAATTTTTTGAGAAACGCCAAATTCGGTGTGATAAATAATTGAAGTTGCGATAAAATGCTGTTCATTATGAGTTATAATTTTTATTTTATTAAGTTCATAAAGTTCATGAAGACCATTTTTAATTAAGGGTTGTTCATCGTCGGTAAGTTCTAATAATTGAAATGTCTTTTCCTTGAGCTTATCTACTTCTGTGTATAAATGTCCTTCAGAAACGATCTCATTAATAGCGTGTAAAATTCCAGCTTTAATACGTGATGGGCTGGCATGGCTAAATCCTAGATTTTGTGCAATTTGATCAGCAGTTTTGAAGCCGATTCCCCAAACTTCTTCAGCCAAACGGTAAGGATTTTCTTTAACGACTGCTATGGCTTCATAACCATATTTTTTATAAATTTTTGCAGCATAGGCAGGGGTGATATTCTGTTCTTGCAAAAAGATCATAATATTGGCGACTTCTTTTTGTTCGTGCCACCCTTCGATTATTTTTGCAACTCGTTTAGGACCGATACCTGAAATAGATCGTAAACGATCTGGCTCTTTGTCGATGATATCAAGAACGTTTATGCCAAAAGCACTGATTAATTTTTTAGCGTACACCGGGCCAATGCCACTGATAATTCCTGAAGATAAATATTTCTCTAATCCAGCAGCATTAGTTGGTAACGTTATTGTACAATGTTGTGCTTCAAATTGTTTGCCAAATTTAGGATGAACGATCCACGAACCCGTAAGAGTTACATCTTGACCTGCCTTGACGGCTGGCAAACAACCCTTTACCGTAGTTGAACTATGGTTGTCTTGTAAGATAAAAATTAGAAAGCCGGTCTCTAAGTTTTCATAAATAATGTGATCAACGGTGCCTATTATAGTGTCATTATTCATTCATTCATTCTGCTTGATTATTTTTTTGTTTTCTCAAGATATCTCTAAACTGGGCTCTTCCTTTTGGACAACTATCATAGAGGTCTTGTAAGAAGTTGCAGAGATCGTTGAGGAAAACATTGAGTTTTGTAAATGATGTCATGTTTTTATTAAAAGAATCGGTCTCTTTGCCCGCTTGTGTTTCAGCCCATGTTAACATGAAGCTGTTTAACATATTATGCTTAGCACATGATTCGCGCATGAGGGTGACAACCATATCTTTAAATGTTTGTACTTGTTTAATAAATCGTTCATTTAGTTTAATAAAATCATTTTTAATGGTAGTTAACAATTGTTGTAGTTCTTTTTGAGAAGCTGCATCTTTATACGTATTTTCAATTTCGGCTAGACTGACAATGCTGTGTTTTTTACCTTTAAACGTATAAAGGCCGGTTCGCTCTTTTGTTTTCGGATCAAGTTGGCCTAAGTTCATTTTACTATAGGTGTTTTTAAGATGAACCATATTAAGGATAGTGCCGCCATCAAAAGCGGGCCAAATACCATCAAGGCTTCTGATTACCGTTGATTCTAATATAACACCATGTGCCGAGGAAGCTAAGACTAAAATGGGTAAAAATAGTAATTTTTTCATCTCTTTTCCTTTTATATTTAAAATGACCACTCAAAGTTTATAAAACCGGTGTAATCATTGCTAATATTTTTGCTTTCCAATGGTACGTCAGCGCCGAATGTGAAAATAAAATTATGAGATTCTTTAAATTTAGTATATTCAATTTTGGTAAATAATTTGTGTTGTGAAAGTCGTGGTAATAGTGCATTGCATAATTTGATACAATTCATATTGATCGTAGTGCCTTGTTGGCAGACTAAGCGAGAGCCCTCTTGTTGTTTACCCCAATAATCATAACCGAGTAAGAATTTCCAATTATCCGTAAACTGCATAAGGGCCGCCACGGTCATCTGATATTCACGTTGGGTGATTAATTTAACATTATAACAACAAGGAAATACCCAATTGCGTAAACGATTGCTTAAGAAATTAAGCGCATTTTCAGACATTTCCTCCCTTTGATCTTCAGGGAAATCATCAGGATCAAAGCAATTATCACAAAAACAACAAGGGCTGATCTGTTCTTTAACAAAACGATTTACCATTTTGGGATTCATCCAGTTAATGCGGAAAGCGCCGACAAGGGTAACATTCTCATCTATCCGTAATGTTGGTTCAGCATATAAGGCTACTTGGAAACGATGATCTTCACCCAGTTGGGTAGCCAAAAGCAGTGCGCCCATTTGGTTAATTGCCTGAAGTCCAAATGTCTTTGTTTCACTAAGAGCTTCATCTTTTTCAGCTTGACTTCCTTCGCTAATTTTCTCAACTAATGTTTCAAGGTTTAAATAGCCGCGTTGTACAATTTTTTTAAAGTTTGAACCGATAAAGCCGCAAGAAAAAGTTGCTTCGGTTGGCAAGGTTAATTTGGTTCCTAAAACAAGTCTAAAACGATCAGTATTAATTGCATCAAAACTTAGCGTAATTCTTGATGATCCTAATCCGATTCTTGTTTCTAAAACGTAAGGATGAATATTGGCAAATCCAATACCGCAGTCATTATCTGACGGCGTCGGTAATAGCGTAAAAATTGAAGCGGTCTTTAGACTTTCTACATCTTCCTCGGGTAAGTTGTAATGTTTGGCTACGGCATAAAAAGGAAGTTCAATGCCAATGTTAAACCAGCTTATTTTTCCCCACAAATCAAATAAAAAACCAGCTCGATGTTGTTCAACACGCGCATTTTTAAATAAACCTATTGATTCGGGAATATCAACATTGTATTCATGAGCTATTTCGATATCGACTTCTCGTAAAAGATCAGCATCAAAAAGATTTAAATATCCTTCAAGGTTGTTGCACCAGGGAAACATGTTGGCCGTATGTTGATAAAAAAGACTGAATCCGCTTTGTGATTGTCGTGGTGTGAAATTCATCAGAGAGGGATAAGTTATAATGTTTCTGGTCGGTAGTGGATAGGTATATTTGTAGAGATCAGGACAAAGAATACGGTTGAGGTGAGCTTGTGAGTAAATCAATTTGAGTATTTCACTTGGTGTGTTTGCGCGCATAGTTTGATCTTGAATTGCAGCTTCAAGTAAATGTGAATCAATTTCTTCTAAATTTAATGACGGTTCAGAGCCATCTAAGTCGAAATCATTAAAAGAGAACTCGCCAGGTAAGACAGAGTGAAAACAGAGAGTTATGAGGGTAAAATATATGAATTTCTTAATATTCATTCGTGCTTAATTCCTACTAATTTTATTAATGCGTGCTTAGCTCTTCATTTTATAGTGTTTTCGTTTTTTTTCAAAAGTCACAATAATTTTAGGTAAGATTTTTATTTAGATTGGCAGCCAAGATAAAGTGAAATTTGATTCTCGAAAAGAGTATCCAGCTGACAGTTTATAATAAAAATTAGGGTGTCGCATCGATTTTTTAAGAAGAAAGAGTAAGCTGATTTAAGACGATGAATAAATATTGAATAAAAAGGGCCTTTACATGATCACTAATTCGCCTAAGCATGTGTTAGTTATTGAAGGAAATATTGGCGCTGGAAAATCGACCTTTTTGCGTTTGCTGAGTGAACATTTAAATGTTGATCCTGTATTTGAACCACATGATAAGTGGCAAAATGTTGGTGATGGTGAGAATCTCTTAGAAAAATTTTATACTGATATTCGACGTTGGGCATATACCTTTCAAACGTATGCTTTTGTTACGCGTGTGCTTGAACAAGAAAAACAATTGAAAAAATGTATAACAGGGGTACAAGTTTTAGAGCGTTCTGTTTATTCTGATCGTTATTGCTTTGCCAAAAATTGCTATGAAATGGGCGTAATGCAGCCACTCGAATGGCAATTATATCGTGATTGGTTTACGTGGTTAGTTGAAGGCTATACGACTAAGCCTACCGGTTTTATTTATTTAC
This sequence comes from uncultured Pseudomonadota bacterium, assembly GCA_964414965.1. Lineage (GTDB taxonomy): Bacteria > Babelota > Babeliae > Babelales > UBA12409 > UBA12409. Next base: position 4,345 of record CAYPXP010000032.1, on the reverse strand, counting down.
AAACAGATCCATCAGTCTGTTATGATCGTTTGCGTCAACGTAATCGCCATGAAGAGGCGACCGTTCCTTTAGATTATTTACGTAGATTACATGAAAAACATGAAAATTGGTTGATTAATCGCGTAGATATAGCAGATTATCTCAAAGATATTCCGGTGTTGACTTTGTCATGTAATGATGATTTTGAACATTCAGAAAAAGAATTAGAGAAACATTTAGTTGCTATTGTTGAACGGTTTAATTTGCAGTATAAAGCGAACAATCAAGTTCAAAAAGAACAAAACATTTCGCTTTGATATCGTTTTTAAGTAAATTAAAAACATTAATGAAAGGCATAATTATGGTTGTTGATAATTATTATTGGATAGCAAAAGCTGCTGCTTGTATTGGCGCTGGCCTTGCTATGGGAGTTGGTAGCATTGGACCAGCATTAGGGCAAGGGATGATAGGCGCAAAAGCTTGTGAAACGTTGGGGAAATATCCAGAAACAGCGAATAACGTTCGTTTGTCAATGTTGTTAGCAATGGGCTTTGTAGAATCTTCAGCAGTTTATAGTCTTATAATAGCTCTCTTATTGATTATTTTTGTTTAAAGATAAGTGCTATCAGTGTTTTGGTAGTTCTATGGATTCTCTATGATTGATATTAATTTTACCTTAATCTTACAAATAGGGCATTTCATAATTGCTTATTTTTTGCTTCGTATATTTTTGTGGAAACCAGTTATTGATCTTATTGATAAACAGGATCGCAAGAAAGAAGAACTTGAGCGTGATTTGGCTAAACAAAAGCAACTGGTTGAACAGAAAATCTTTTCTCTTAATCGTCTATGGAATAATGCTCAAGAGTCGTTTTTGGTTCATATGCCACCAGCTATACACTATGGAGGAATTCGCAATGAAGAGGAGTATCGTATTGTTGAGCCCCATGTTTCGCAAGATATGATTCAGGCTTTGTCTGAAAAAATTGTTGAAAAGGTGCAACAATGATTACTCAATCGTTACTTTTATTTTTTTTTCGTGTTTTAAATGTAATCATCATTGGCGCATTATTTGCATATGTTTTTAAAAAATATATTTATGGAATGCTCTGTGAACAATTAAAGCAATCTTTAGCATTATTTAAGAATTTGAAAGCTCATATCGGTGCTGCCAAACAAGAACAGACGCGATTAGATAAGGATTTTTCGCAACAAAAGGTAGAGACGCAAGCTCTGTTAGAAAAGGTTAAAAAGTGGCATCTGATAGTTGTACGAAGCAAAGAAAAGCATAATTATGAGATTAATGTACGTCTGAATGCTATTAAAAATATTCGCAAAGAACAAGAGGCTCATTACGAACAGTCGTTGATTAGACAAAGGCTTGTTCCGGCTGCTTTTCATCAAGCAAATATTGTTTTAACCGATGAATATCGGCACAATAAAAAGAAGGCGCAACAATTTGTGAATGGTCTTATACAAGTAATTGAAAAATAATGTGAAAAGATGAACGAAAAACATTTCTTACTTTGTAGACGCTATGCAACTGCTTTTTTAAATCTTTATCATGATCAAATTTCTCTCGATGATTGTTTTGCTATACAAGAAAGCATTCCAAAATTAAAGGCTCATCAAGGATGGTCAGCTTTTTTTGAATTGCCAAATGTTTCATCAGAAACACGCAATGAAATGATAACTCTTTTGTTAAAGAATTTATCATTGTCGTCTGTTCTTAGTCCTTTAGTCAAATTATTAGACAATCATAAGCGTATATGGTTGCTCCCTGAAGTTCTTGCGGTATTAAGGAGCATTTTTTTTGAACGTAATCAGTTATTATTTTTTCAGATAAAAAGTTGCCCTCAATTATCTTCAGAGCAACTTGAGAAGGTGGTTTCATTTCTTATGAAACAGACTAAAAAGAAAATTTTATATAAAACAGTAGAAGATGGAGCGCTGCTTGCTGGTATTCGAGCAGAGAGCGATATCTTATTATGGGAATATTCAATTGCAAAAAAATTACGTGAAGCACAACAGGCAATAGAGAGCAAGGATACATTATGAAAATGAAAAGTACGGATCTCGTCTCTTTATTTGAACAGGCTTTAACTCAAAAACCAAGCCAGAATCTCGATGAAATTGGCATTGTTCTACAGGTTGGTGACAATATATGTACCGTGAGTGGCCTAAAAAATGCGATATTTGGAGAAGTCATTACATTTGAAGGCGGGAATAAGGGAATAGTTTTTAATCTTGATGAAGACTTTGTATCAGTTTTTTTGTTGTTTAGTCATATGCCTGTTGAGGAAGGTGAAATCGCAAAACGAACTGGAACTGTTTTCAAAGCACCAGTAGGAATGCAGTTAGTTGGTCGTATTATTGATGCGACTGGTCGACCGTTGGATGAACGTGGCCCACTTGATGTGACTGAATATCGTCCCGTCGAAGAACCGGCACCTGGTATTATTGCACGATCTCCTATTTCCGAGCCATTACAGACTGGATTGTTGGTAGTTGATGCTTTAGTCCCTATTGGCCGTGGCCAGCGGGAATTGTTAATTGGTAATCGTAATACGGGCAAGACCTCGGTAGCTGTTGATACGATATTGAATCAGAAAGAAAAAGAAGTTTTCTGTATTTATGTATCAATTGGGCAACGTCAAGCTAGCGTTGCTCGTCTTATTCAGCGATTACAGCAAAATGGAGCCATGGAATATTCAGTTATTGTTAATGCTCAGGCAAGTGACCCGGTCTTGAATCAATATCTTGCTCCTTATGTCGGTTGTACGATTGCTGAGTATTTTCGTGATCAAGGTTATGATGCGTTAGTTGTTTATGATGATTTGACCAATCATGCTATTGCCTATCGTGAAATGTCGTTATTGTTGCGTCGTTCACCCGGTCGAGAGGCCTATCCCGGAGATATTTTCTATCTTCACTCCCGCTTATTAGAACGTGCTGGTCTATTATTAAAAGGTGGCTCGGTAACTGCGTTGCCAATTGTACAAATACAAAATGATGATATTACTGCCTATATTCCGACTAATTTAATTTCGATTACGGATGGACAGGTTTTTCTAGATACAAGATTATTTAATCGTGGTGTGAGACCAGCTGTAAATGTTGAATTGTCAGTTTCGCGTGTTGGTGGTGCTGCACAGACCAAAGCTATTAAAAAGATGGCCGGTTCATTGCGACTTGAATTAGCGCAATATCATGAACTGTTGGATTTTGCTCAATTTGGAACCGAACTTGATGAAATTTCGCAGCGACGTTTAGCGCGAGGTGAACGAGCAGTTGAATTGTTAAAACAAGAACAGTATCAGACGTATTCATTTGTTGATGAAGCGTTGATGTTGTTTTTATTGCGTGAAAACTTTTTAGATGCGTTGTTAATTACACAGGTTCGTCATTTTGCATTGCAGTTTGTCAGCTATGTAACAGCTCTTTATAGTGAGCTGTATGATGAAATTTTTGAAGCTCAAGAAATATCCGATAAGCAGATTGAAAAGTTGCGAATCATCGCGCTGGAATTTTCAAAAATATTTGTAACTGATAAAAAGATCTGAGCGTCATAAAGGTTGTTTTTTAAAGGAAAAGATTATTAAATTTATGTGTACTATAATTGTCTTTTATCAAAAAAAGATTATATTTTAATATGTCTATAACTAACTAAAAAAAAGAAATGGTTTATGAATAAAGCGAAAAAGCTTACAACACTGCTATTAATTGCACCAATTTTTAATGCGTTAACGATGGCTGAATGGGGCTCCAATGACGATCTGGTTGGTGCGGTTCGCAGTAATAATAAAGATGCTGTTAAAGAGCTGGTTGATAATGGCTGGCGGTTACATGATGATAGGTCGCCAGTTCTGTCTATGGCGCTTCGAGAATGTTGCTCTTCACCTGATTTGGGGACTGATATTGTTAAATTATTATTAGACTCTGGCGTTAATCCTAATGGAGAGGGTGCTACGCCTCCATTAAGTTTCGCTATTGCAATTGGTTGCCCTTTACAAGTTATTCAATGGTTACTTGAAAAGGGTGCAAATGTAAAAAAGCAAGAAGTATCTTCTCTTGAAACCGCTTTACATGTAGTCGCAAGGAATGCGGAAAGAACTCCTGAGGAGCGACTAGCTATTTTGAAATTGTTACTTAAACATAAAAATAAGGCAGTTATCGATGGTCAAGATAGTGATGGCGTTACACCTTTATGGAATGCTGCAGAAGTTGGTAATCCTGAATGTGTGGAATATTTACTTAAGTTAGGAGCACAAGATGTTCCTGATTTTATTCATAAAAAGACAGCACTTCAAATGGCTCAAAATGTATTAAATCGGCATTCTGAATCTGATATTGAATATCAAAATGC
>CAYPXP010000031.1:0-9243 GCA_964414965.1 uncultured Pseudomonadota bacterium | reverse complement strand
TAAACCAATCGAATAAATTTATTCATATAAACAGAATAAAGATCTGACTTATGAACGAACCAATATGAACAATTTTGTGTTCGCACCCGACGAGACACTCGCTGCTGCTCGTTCCTCTGGGCGAACGGACATTATTTATTATTTAGTTTTTAGGTTTATGGTAAAGGAATTTTTAAGCGTTTTCATATTGTTTTTTTCTAATGAGATGTGGGTAATTGTAAGGCCTTTAGGCCGTGGTGCATTATTTTTAAAAAAATAATAAATGACTTTTGCAATCATTCTTGTTTTGAAAATTTATTATCGAACTCGCGTTAAATAAAAGCTTTTTTAAGTATCTGATATATTTCATTCAGGTCCATTGAAACCTGTTTTGTCTCTGCAAGTAATGGCATAAAATTGGTATCGCCTTCCCATCGTGGTAAAACGTGAATATGTAGATGCTTTGGAATGCCAGCACCAGCTGCTTTGCCTAAATTTATACCAATGTTAATTCCGTCTGGCGTGAGTGTCTTGTTGAGAATGGTAACCGTTTCGCTTAAGGCGTGCATTAATTCTATGCGTTCTTCAGAAGATAATTCAGTTAAATCCTTTACATGTTTGTTAGGAATGATCATGACGTGGCCAGCGTTGTAGGGATAAGTATTCAACATAACAAAGCAGTATGGGTAACGCTTAATAATATATTCTTTATCATCGGATAATGATTTTGCTTTTTCGCAAAATACGCAACTCTTTTCTTTGCTTGTTTTATGTTCTCGGTCTTTTACATAAGAGGAGCGCCAGGGTGCGTATAATTTTTTCATAACATTTTCCTGCTAAAATGACGTTTTTCAGAGATATTCTTGATTTATAAGCATATCGTTCTTTAATCTAAAAATATAGAATCTGAAGTGGGGTAACCATGAAAACAAAAAAAATACTATTTATGAGTCTTGTAATGACATGTGGTCTTTGTTTAGCGCAGCCATCTGAGTTGACGATGGAGACCATAGAAAAATCTGTGCAAAAAAGTTTAATAGCACGTCTCTTAGACTGCTTGCGAGGTAAAAAAGTTTTAAGTCCTGAAGCTCAACGAACAGCAGATTTTCGTCCAAATATTGATCAATGGTAAAATTGCCTTTCTTTTGCTAAACTAGCGCTAAAAAATAGAGCGCTATGAATATATTAATTTTTGTTGTGTATGACGGAATTTTAAATTCCGTTTTTGAAGGACAAGTTTTAAAGCCATTAGCAAAAAAAGTTACCAGCGAAAATTTTGATTGCGCTTATCTGATCAGTTTTGAAAAAGAAAACATCTCATCAATTAAGCTTGATGATTTCAAGAGTAAATATGAAAAAATCAAGTTCGTTATTCTAAAACGTAATTCTTTTATTATTTCGTCATTTTTGTTTCCAGAAATCTTTTTACTTAAAAAATGCTTAAAATCGATTGAGCGCTATGAAATTATTGCACGAGGGGCATTGGCTGGCTTTATAACACAACGTGCATTAGATGTTAAAAAATGCTCAAAATTAACAATACAAGCGCGTGGTTTATTAGCTGAAGAATACGCGTATGAACATAAAGATGTCATTGGGCTTAAAAAATACTTTTATCAATGGCGCACCAAATGTTATTTGAATATTGAAAAAAGCGTCTTCGGTAAGATCCAAATCTTTAAGCCATACGTTATTGAAGTTGTAAGTGATGCCCTTAAAAAATATTTGGTAGATGTGTGTGGTTCTGATTCTGATGCTTGTGTTCTTGCTCAATCAGATATTCCAGAAAAATTTGAACCAGTAACAGTCTTATCTTGGCGAACTGAAGGGCGAAATAAGTTGAAAATTCCTTCAAATGCTATTGTTTATTGTTTCTCTGGTGCGGTTAAGACGTGGCAGTGCCCTGAATTGGTAATAGATTATTTTAAAAAATGCTATGAAGATGACAAGCGAAGTTTTTTATTAGTATTAACGTTTGATGTAAATCAGTTTCAGGACCAATTAAAAAAAATATTTCCAATGTCGGCTTTTTACGTTATTTGCGTTTCTCATGATGATATTTACAAATTTTTATCAATAGCAGATAAGGGGTTTGTTTTTCGTCAACCTAATATCGTGAGTTGGGTTTCGCGGCCCGTCAAAGCTATGGAGTATGAAGCTGTTGGATTGCCAATTATCCATAACAATACCGTTGATTGGTTAATGAAACGTTTATAAGATAAATCTGCATTTATAAAATTGGCCCTTGTATAAAATCGTATTTTTTTTATCCTTGCCAATAGTGAACCTTTTTCTTTTGATGTAACGGGAGTTTGTACATGAAAAAGATTTGTATGGTTGGCTTAGGGTATGTTGGTTTGCCAACGGCCTTGGTAGCGGCGCAACATGGTCTTAATATTATTGGGTTTGATATTGATGCACAGAAAGTAAAAAAAATTAACAGTGGGGTGGTTGATTTAACTGAACCTGAAATTAATGAGCGATTACAAATAGCTCTTGAAAGTAAATGTTTTTCTGCTACAACTGAGTTGCCATTAGCTGATTGTTTTATTATTGCAGTTCCTACGCCACTGAGTAGGCATTGCGCAGCTGATTTAAGTTATGTATTTGCAGCTACCGATCAAATTATACGAAAACTTATGCCTGGTAATGTTGTTATTGTCGAATCGACTATTCCCGTTGGAACAACTGATTTAATTGCGCAGATGATCGAACAAAAAACAAAATTTAAGGTGGGAAAAGATGTTTTTGTTGCCCATTGTCCTGAACGAGTATGGCCAAGTAAGGTTTTTTACGAATTAATAACAAATGAACGCATAATTGGAGGCGTTACTCCTTTATGTGCTGAAAAAGCAGCTCAATTTTATGCTAAGTTTGTTAAAGGAACGTTACATTTAAAATCAGCCAAATTTGCTGAGTTGTTGAAATTAACTGAAAACAGTTCGATTGATGTGAATGTTGCATTGGCGCATCAAGTTGCTGTTTTAGCTGAAGAGTTGGGCTTTGATCCTTATGAAGTTATTGCCGTAGCGAATAAACATCCGCGAGTAAAAATTTGGACACCAACGTGTGGCGTTGGAGGACATTGCGTTGCTATCGATCCATGGTTCTTAGTCAATTCTTTTCCTGAAAAAACAAGATTGTTTCAAGCTGCTCGTTTAACCAATGATGAACGCCCTTCACAAGTTATCAAAAATGTTTTAGATCATGTTCAAAAGTGGCAAGATGGTGATGACCAAAAAATTTGTAAAGTTCATTTGCTTGGTTTGGCCTATAAACCAAATGTTGATGATCTTCGCGAATCTCCTGCAATTAAAGTTGCTGAAGAATTATTTAAACACAAAAACATTGAACTTTTTATTTCAGAACCAAATGTCTCTTCCGATTGCTTGAAAAAAAGGTTTGGCAATATGGTTTCTCTTAAGAAGGGATTTCAAATTTCCGATATCGTTGTAGCCCTGGTTGCGCACGATCAATTTAAGAGCATAGAACTTGTTGAATATCGTGATAAACAGTGGTTAGATTTTGCCGGATTAGGGTGGCACCAACAGCTGTGTAATAGATTTTTATGTGATAAAATTTCTGATTTACAATTGAGTGGCGAGTAAAATTCCATTTAATGTAAATTTTGTTGAATATAAAAAAAATGGTAATGTTGAAGATGTTTTAAAGCGGAAGATTAATTAATGGATTGTAGCGCTTTTTCAAAGGGGGAAAGGGCTGAAATAAGGTTGAAAAATTAGGCAGTGCAAGGAGACGTATGTGCGTCAATTATTTTTAGAAAAGGGTTTACTGGAGGTTAAAGAGGTTTGCCAACCACTACTTGATGATTATTCAGTTTTGGTTGATGTTTCTTATTCGTTTATTAGTTCGGGCAAAGACTTTGCAAAAATTCTTGCGAATCAAAAAGATCAATTTTTTCATAATGTACCCGCTAAAATAAAAAAACTTTTTGATCTTATTATGCAGCAGGGTGGCACGTATACACGTCAAGTCATTAAAAATCGGCGGTCTCGCTGTTCCTTGCCTGTTGGACATTCTTGTTCAGGAAAAGTTATTGCGGTTGGCAAAAATGTAAAGCACTTTCGACCTGGCGATTTAGTAGCCTGTGCTGGTACCGGATTTGCTCATCATGCTGAAATTGTTTGTGTTCCGGAGCATTTGGTGGTCTCTGTTTCGCATGAAAAATTTTTAAAGACCGCAAGCTTAACTGGTATAGGTTCTATTGCGCTACAAAGCATTCGAAGAGCGTCATTATCTCTCGGTGAATTTGTATGTATTTTAGGTGTCGATACGTTAGGACAATTATTGATACAGATGGCGCGCTTAGCTGGGGCTCGTGTCATAGCCGTAGATTTGTCACCAGAAAAATTAGAACTTGCCAAAAAATCTGGTGCTGAATTTGTCTGCCAACTCAATGGAAGTGTTCAGGATATTATATCTCATATTACTCAGGGACACGGCGTTGATTGTGTTATTGTTTCACCTGAATATATTTCTACCAAAGAGGCTCATCTAGCCTTTGGGATTACGCGCAAGCAGGGGCGCCTTATTTTCGTTGGCAATAAATCGATGATGTTTGAGCAGGAATTTTTACAGCAAAAAGAAGTTAATGTTATTTTTTCACTAACGTATGGTCCTGGACGTTATGACCCCGATTATGAGTATGAGGGACACGACTATCCTTATGAGTATGTTCGTTGGACAGAAAATCGTAATATGTCGACATTTATGCACTTAGTTAAGAATGATCAACTTACCTTAGATACTTTAGTCGGCAAAGAGATAAGTTTAGACGTGATTGATGAGAATTCAACCGATACTATTATTAAGCAAGGGCTTGGCGTTATCGTTTCTTATCCATCAACAGAACAAAAAATTCAAAGGTGCCCATCAACACAAGAGATGAAATTTATTCCAGCTCGCAAAGCTCAATCAGATAAATTAAATGTAACGTTTTTTGGAGCAGATCGTTCAACGCGCCTTTTATTGTTGCCGATTGTTAAAAATGTTAAAGGGGTCAAAATTCATCGAATTATTGATCGTGATATTTCGCGTGCTTTAAATACTTCAAAATTATATATGGGAGCTTTAGCTTTATCAGGTGATCCAGAGTTGTTTTACGATGACCAAGAGACTGATGTTGTATGTATAATGTCGCATGAATTATTGCATGCAGAACATATTTTTAAAGCATTGAAAAATGGAAAAACTGTTTATTTAAATCACCCATTTGCTTTTTCTGAAGAAGAGCTCGGTAGATTGAAATGTGCGATGGAATATAATAAAAACGCTCAATTTTGTATTGGTTACTATCGTTCCTACGCTCCATTTATGCAAAAAATTAAAAAACAAATTATAAATCGTCGGTCGCCATTAGTGATCAATTATCATTTAAATTTAAGTGCTCTTGAGGGACAAACGACCATTGATTTGAAACCTCGTTTTGGCAACGTGGTTGATAAAGCATCGCATATATTTGATTTGTTCCATTATTTGACGGAGGCTAAGCCTGTTTCAGTCTCAGTTGAAACAGTTCGTTCTTCGCGCGAGCATGTTTATCTATCCGATAATTTTGTTGCTCAATTGAGTATGAGTGATGGTTCTTTGTGTTCTTTGACGGTGACGTCTTTGGGACATCGAGATAATGCTGTTGAGCGAATGGATCTTAATTATGATGGCAAAACGGTTATAATGGAAGATTTTGTCCGTCTTATAGGGTTTGGATTGCCGAAAGGTTTTGATGAGGTAGTCCGTATTCCCGACAAGGGAAAAGAAATTTTCACCAAAAGATTTTTTAGCGAGTTAATGAGCGAGCAAAAGTCTTTATTTTTCGATACCGACCGCTTAAATTTAATTTCTCATATAACTGCAACTATAGATCAACTCGTATGCCAAGGCGGAGGTGAATTATCTCTTTAGTCCTTTACAAACTATTTTTTATGCGATAATGTTTTGCTGTTTTATTCTGAATGAAGCCTTATTGAGAGAGTCTAATGAAAAATATTTTACCTTTAATTTGTTTGTTAAGTTTAGAAAAAGTATCTTGCGGATTGAATGAAGTTAAACAGGACTTGAAGAGTTCTAAAAACAAAACGGCGCTTATTTTTGGTGTTACAGGACAAGACGGCTCTTACTTAGCTGAATTTCTTTTAAAAAAGAATTATATTGTTCATGGTGTAAAACGACGTTCATCTTCATTTAATACAGGGCGCATTGATAATTTATATCGTGATCAACATGATCCAGAATGTAAAATCTTTTTTTTGCATTATGGTGATTTAACCGATACTTCCAATGCTATTCGTCTTATTCAAAAAATTAAGCCATGTGAGATTTACAATCTTGCAGCACAAAGCCATGTTCAAGTTTCTTTTGAAACTCCTGAATATACCGCAAATTGTGATGCGCTTGGCACGTTAAGAATCTTAGAAGCTATACGTATTTTGCATTTAGAGAAAAAAACTAAATTTTATCAGGCGTCTACCAGTGAAATGTTTGGTAAAGTACAAGAAGTTCCTCAAAAAGAGACGACACCTTTTTATCCACGCTCCCCTTATGGCGTAGCTAAATTATATGCCTATTGGATTACGAGAAATTATAGGGAAGCATACGGCCTTTTTGCTTGTAATGGGATTTTATTCAATCATGAATCTGAACGTCGCGGTGCTACATTTGTTACGCGTAAGATTACTCGTGCAATAGCCAATATTGTTCATGGCTCTCAAGAAATTTTATATTTGGGAAATTTAGATGCTCATAGAGATTGGGGATATGCTCCTGATTATGTTGAAGCCATGTGGCTTATTTTACAAAAAAATGAACCTGGTGATTATGTAGTTGCGACTGGTAAAGCGCATACTGTACGTGAATTTATTGAATTAGCCTTTAAAGAGGTAGGTATAGAAATTAGTTGGCAGGGAAAGGGAATAGATGAAATCGGGATTGATAAAAAAACAGGAAAAACGTTAGTAAAAATTGATGAAAAATATTTTAGGCCTAGTGAAGTAGAATTTTTATTAGGAGATGCTTCCAAGGCTGAAAATGAATTACCATGGAGGGCTAAAACCAGTTTTGAAGAATTGGTTCATAAAATGGTGACTGAAGATGTAAGAACTAAAGGGATATTGAATGTTTAAGAAGATTGTTTTTTTTGGTATTTTAAATTTTTTTCCTATAAAAAGTTCGGTTGATTTAATTGTTTTTTCTTATGATAGAGGCATTCAACTTTATGCAACTTTGGAATCTTCAGAAAGATATTTAAAGGGTATTTCACAAACTTATGTCCTTTATAGAGCTAGTGAAGGTAAATTTGATGTCCCTTATCAAGATATGAAGGAGCGTTTTTCTTGCGTGAATTGGATAAAGCAAGGAGAAAATCCAAAAAAAGATTTTAAACCTTTGTTGATGAGTATATTGTGTTCTTCTTCGGCTGATTATATATTGTTTGCTGTTGACGACAATATTGTTAAAGATTTTGTTGATTTGAGTATTTGTGTGAATGCGCTTGAAAAAACAAAGGCGTATGCTTTTTATCTTCGGTTAGGAAAAAATATTAATTATAGCTACAGTTGTAAAATAAGAACTCCTATTCCTTGCATGCATACAGTTGATAAGAATGTTTTTGTATGGAAATTTGAAGATGGTAAAGGGGATTGGAATTACCCTAATAGCGTTGATATGACATTATTTAGAAAAAACAATATCATATCAAATATTTCAAAACTTAATTTTTCTTCGCCGAATTATTTTGAAGGGGCTTGGGCACTACGGGCTTCGTCAAAATTAAATGGCTTATGCTTTGATACATCTAAAATTTTTAATATACCGATGAATATAGTTCAGCAATCACATAAAAATAATCCACATATGAATCTCTATTCCAAAGAATATTTACTTAAATTGTATATGGATGGATATAAAATTAACATAGATGATTTTTATAACATAAATAATAATTCTCCACATTTTGAGATTGAACCTAAATTTATTAAAAGATAGTTTTAAAGGAGTATGATGAAGCGTTTTTTATGTATTCTTTTTTTTATTTTTTATAATTCATGTACAGACTTTGTTTTTGTTATTACTTCATACAACAATAGACAATGGTATGAGCAAAATTTGAATTCGGTTTTTTCTCAACAGTATAATAATTATCGAATTGTTTATATTGATGACTGCTCAACTGATGGAACGGCTGATTTGGTCAGACTTTATATAGATAAAAACAATGTTCAAAATCGAATGCAATTAATTTGCAATAAGACCCGTAAATTTAAATTACAAAATCTTTATGAAGTTATCCATTCCTTTTCTAATGATAAAGAAGTTGTGATCGAGTTAGATGGGGATGATTTCTTGGCTCATCCTTGGGTTTTAAATCGGCTGTCCGATGTTTATGCTGACAACAATATTTGGTTTACTTATGGCCAATTTATAAATTTGTCTGATGGTGTTGTTTGCTCCTGGAATCAAGATATGCCTGCCGAGATTGTTAAAAATCATAGTTTCCGCGTGTATTCGCATTTGCCATCTCACTTACGAACATTTTATGTGAAGTTGTTCAAAAATATTAAAATTCAAGATTTAAAATTAGAAGATGACTTTTTTACTATGACTTCGGATGTTGCTATTGCATTGCCTATGATAGAAATGGCTGCAGAGCATTTTAAATTTATTTCAGAACCGATTCTTATTTATAATGATTTGAATGATATTAATGATCATAAGGTTGATGGATCAAAACAATTTAGAATTAGAAATATTATTAGAAAAAAACACCCTTATCGGCTGTTAAATACATTATTTTAGAGGTTAATATGAAGAAATTTATTATTTTTTTATTTTTATTTTATAGAATAAGTTTTGCTGAAGATATACTTAATAAAACCTTTACTATTGTTGTAGCTTCATTTAAAAATGCAAAATGGTATAAAGAAAACATAGAATCTTTATTTCAAGATTATCCAAATTTTAATGTTATTTATATAGATGATTGTTCGCCAGACAATACGGGTATATTAGTCGAAGATCTGCTTAAAGAGAAAAAAATCAATTATAATGTTCTCGATGTTTTATATCATGATAATTTAACACTTTTGCCTATCGAAAAATATATTGATTATTTAAGTACATTGATACGAATTAAAAGAAAAGATTGTCAGTTTTTGATTGTAAAAAATTCTCAACGAAAATTAGCCTTGCATAATTTAGTGATGGCTATTTATGCATGTGATGATTCAGAAATTGTAGTTGAAGTAGATG
>CAYPXP010000030.1:0-9389 GCA_964414965.1 uncultured Pseudomonadota bacterium | reverse complement strand
TCTCAATTTAGATTTGTATTTTTTAACAAACAGAGCGGTGTGATTTATCAAAAATGTTAAATTTATGGTAAACTTATGATAAGAGAATTAATGAGACCGTGTTAATGTAGCTTTTCTTTAAGAAGTGTAGACAATAGTTTCTAATCCATTATATGCTCATAAAAATGTTAAAATGTGAAAAGGATCGATGATGATAAAAAGATGGCTTATTATCATCGCCATGATAATTCTAAGTTTAGTTGCTTTAGTCACTCAGTGCCCTTGGACTTTTCATTGGCGTTCAAGACCAACAGTTTGTATAGGACCACATTGCAGTGGAACCAAAGGAGCTCTTGAAGTTTTAGAAGATGAACTTGGCTTATATGAGCGATGGCGGGCTGGCTCAAAAGAAGAAGATGTCACTTTTTATTCTCAATATGAAGACTTTTCCAATGAACATATTGTTCGTAATGGCGTTTTAGTAACGCGCCCCAAAGCCCGAGCAACTATTTTAGTTATGCATGGTTATAAGACTAATAAAGTTGATATGGGCATTCTCCGACTACTTTTTTCACCCTATAACATCTTATTATTTGATTTTCGTGCTCATGGTGATGATACTGAAGGTCAATTGAGCACCCTGGGTTATGATGAAGTTTATGATGTTTTTGCTGCAATTGATTTTTTACGTTCGCATCAATTGACTAAGCATTTGCCAATTATTGGTTATGGATTTTCAATGGGAGCTGTTACGGCGATTGAAGCTCAGGCTCGTGATAAAACACTCTTTAGTGCTTTAGTGTTAGATTGTCCCTTTGACTCAACAGAAGGATTGATTGAGCGTGGGCTTGATAAAGTCTTGGGGAAAATTAACATTCCATTTTTAGGTGAATATGAGATTCCTGGGAGGACGTTTTTAAAAAAACATGCCACCAATAAGTATGTTCAACCGGTTTTGCTATTTTTATTACGGTTATTTGCCGGTATGGATGCCAGTAGAGTGCCCACTATGCCAAAACGTGTTCATCCGATTGAATCAGTAAAAAAGATAGCAGTTCCTGTTCAATTTGTTTATTGCTATGCTGATGAACACGTTCCGGTTGATGTGATGATAAATATGTATAAAAATGTTCAATGTTATAAGCGGTTATGGCTAACTAAGGGAAAACGTCATTTTGGTTCATTATTTAATAACCCTGAATTATATCAACAGATGGTTGCAAACTTTATTGAAAAAGTGCTCAACAGGTCTGTTCGTGCTGAATGCCAGGAGCGGATTATTACCGATGTTAAACGACATGAGTTAGAACAAATGCATCAACGTCTCTTTAAGTATTTGCTTAAGGATGAAATAATGGCACTGTTATATCCGCAAACCAATTGATAAGCTTTTCAAATAAAATCTGTTTTTTCTAAAACTTAGGATCTTCATTTCTGAACAATATAGTCTTTAATTTTTTATCGCGCATGTTTTCCAATAATCTATGCTTATTTTGTAAATTTTAAATTATTGTTGCAATTAGAATATAATTTGTGTTACTTTTTTTATAAAGAGAGAAGCGATGGAAAAAGGGGGAGCGTAATGAAGAGGTATTTATGGTTGTTGGTTCTTTTTGTGGGACTTCAGGCAAAAAGTAAGAAAATTTCATCGACATCGCAATTTTATGAAGCTTTAGAGCCACGCGTTCAAAATCAATTAAAGTTAGTAACGGTTCTTTTTTATGACAAAAATGAGGCCAAAGTGCCCAAAGATATGCGAAAGCAAGATATGAGCAAAGAGGAACGCGATCAAATTAAAAAACACCGCAATGTCGTTAAAAAGGCTATTGATCGGCAAAAGCGTTCTTTTGAAAATGCGGGGAAAGCGTTTAAAGAAGTTGATTTCTTGCTTGTTGATGTAAGTGATAAAGATAATAGTTCATTAACACAATCATATGCGATTAATTATTATCCTACGATCCTCTTGTTTAAAGAAGGAAAACCGTTCGTGGTGAATAACAAAAAGGTTTCATTAACTGGAGACTTTTCACAGGGAATAATTTTTAATGAACCTGATATAGTTAAGTTTGTTCAAAAATATTTTTCAAAAGATATTGATATGATTATTCAAGCCAAAGCGAAAGCTGATTATGAATTAGCTAAACTTCGAGCTGCAGCTCCTAAATACTATTCCGCTGGTCCCTATTGGGGCTGGGGATGGGGTGGCTGGGGCTACGGCGGCTGGGGCGGCTGGGGTGGCTGGGGTTACGGTCGAGGCTGGGGATGGGGCGGTTGCTGCTGATCCTCTGTAACATAATTTATTGTAAGAAAGCGAGTTTACAAAAACTCGCTTTCTTATTGTCTTTCAAAAACGTCATGGTAACCTTAAAAGAAATATCTTAAATAAGGATGATTATGGCGCTTACCTTTTCGTTATCAAAGAAGAGATTCTTAGAAGAAGCTGCGGATATTTACATTCATTTTGTTGAGCAAGATTTTGATACAAAAAAAATGGCTGGTGAGTATCGAGAACTATTTCCGATGCTCGATCTTTTTTTTAAAGAACAACAGTTTTCCGGCAAAGAGCAGTCATTAGTTGCTCTTCCTTTTTCTGACAAGAAAAAATTGGCAAATCTTCTGTTTGTTGGTTTAGGCAAAAAAGATGGAAAAACTTTCTCCATTGAAGCCTATCGTCGTGGATTAGCTTTAGCAATTCGATTTATTCAAAAGCGAACTATAAGCAAAATAGCGCTTCAGTTACCTGAAGCTTCGATGTTTGGCGTAACTGATCTCTATTTAGCTCAACAGACAGCAATTATTGGACTGATGACTGATTATGTTTTTGATACATTTAAAAAATCTCTTAATGGCGACAAAAAACTTTCGTTATCTTTGATTTTACAAAAACATAAATTAGCAGAAATAGAGAATGGGATTAAAGAGGGTTCAATTGTTGGTGAAGCAGTTAATAATGCGCGTGAATGGGTAAACTTACCAGCAAACATATTGAGACCTGATGAATTGGCAGCGCAAGCGAAGCAGATTGCAAAAGAATATAATTTGAACTGTACTATCTTTAATGAAAAGAAGATAAATGAACTAGGGATGGGTGGTCTTGCCGGTGTGGCAGCTGGTTCAGAGCAAGAATGTCGCTTTGTTATTCTAGAATATAAGAGTGATAAAAAAAATGCACCAACGCTAGGTTTTATAGGTAAAGGAATTACCTTTGATGCTGGTGGTTTGAGTTTGAAGCCAGCAAAAAGTATGGAGACGATGAAAGAGGATATGTCTGGTGCGGCAGCTGTAATTGCAGCTATGAAGGCACTTGCTCAGTTGAAGCCAGCTGTTAACATTGTTGCTATTACCCCATTAGCAGAGAATATGCCGAGCGGGGTCTCAATTAAGCCAGGTGATATTATTCGCATGTATAATGGCAAAACGGTCGAAGTCAAAAATACTGATGCTGAAGGGCGACTAATTTTGGGTGATGCTCTTGCGTATATGGCCAAAGAGTATAAGCCAACCGTTATGATTGACTTAGCTACGTTAACAGGTGCGTGCCAATATGCCTTGGGACCTTTTTTTAGTGGATTATTTGGTGTTCATGAATCATTAATTAAAAAAATTGAAAAGGCTTCAGAGATTTCTGGTGAAGCAGTGTGGCGATTACCATTAACCAATGATTATCGTAAAGCGATGGAATGCCCCGTTGCAGATCTTTGCAATATTGCAAATCCAAAATTTATGGCAGGAGCAACAACGGCGGCAGTATTTTTGGAGCAATTTGTTGGCGATAATTTATGGGCACATATTGATATTGCAGGGACGGCTTTTAATGTTCCAAATATTCCATATTATAGCGCAGAAACAGCAACTGGTGTTGGCGTTCGGCTGTTAGTCGAACTCGCTCGTGATTGGTGATTAGATAAGGCGTGGGGGCTGTCTATAAACTTGATCGAGAATTTCTTGAAGTTCTTCTTCTGTTTTTTCAGCCCATACACCCTTTAAGTTATTGCTATAGGTATTAAAAATTGAAAGCAAAACTATTATAATAAGTACTCGTTTCATAACCTCTTCCCCTCTGTGTCCCTGTTGTAATTATACCCGAGTTCTCTTAGGTGAAACAAGAATCAAGGAGTTTATATGGATTTAACTGGTGTTGTTGGGATTTGGGGCTATGGCATTGGAGGTAAAGCTCTCGTAGATTTTTTATCAGAGCAGTCTCAACAATTGATGGTTTTTGATAAGCGGTCTTTATTGGCCGATGAAATTTTATCATTACAACAAAAAAATATTTTAGTTGCAGATTCTTTAGAAAGATTTTTAAGTGAAGCAGATATTATCATTCCCAGCGCGGGCGTTGATTTAACCTCATATCAATCGGTTGCTTATAAATTTGTATCTGAGCTTGATTTCTTTCAAGCTCATTTTAAAAAACCTATTATTGCTATTACGGGAACATTAGGTAAAACAACGATTACCACTTGTTTGGCAGAGCTATTAAAGCGGGCTGGTAAACGAGTTGCCATTGGAGGTAACATTGGCATTGGATTGGGTTCATTAATTCAACAACAAGAGCTCTTTGACTGTGCCGTTCTTGAAGTTTCGAGCTTTCAATTAGAGCATATTAAATCATTTGCGCCTTCAGTTGCTCTTTGGACCAATTTTTATCCAAATCATTTAGATCGTCATCCGACGATAACCGATTACTTTAATGCTAAAGCGATGATCGCTCGTTATCAAGATGAAACAGCTTTAACGATAGCGGATCGTGATATTATTGAAAAAATTAAATCCAGTTCAACCTTTGAACATTCTTGGTATGAATTGCCGTTATCGATGCCAGAACAGTGGCAAAAATTAGTTGAGAAACAGTCGGGCTTGAGTGATAATTGGCGTATTTTATGTTCAGTCATAGATGCCTTAAAACTTCCTTGGGAGATCCTTAATGAACCTCTTTCATGTATGCTTGAACATCGAATGGAATATGTGGCAACTATTAATGAACGCATTTTTTACAATGACTCCAAGGCTACCGTTGCTCAATCTACCTTAGCGGCCGTTAAGCAATTAGAGGGCAAAAACATTATTTTATTACTCAATGGATTAGGAAAAGGCGTCTCTCGCGAACCATTAATTAAAGAAATTCGCTCATTGGTGAAGCAGATTGTTGTTTGTGGAGCAGAAGCAGAACAACTCGAATTGTGGTCTCTTGCGAATAAGGTTCCTGTTAAGCGTTGTTCGTCATTTGAGGAATCGGTAGAAATGGCGTATAATTGTAGTATTGCTGGTGATGTTGTTTTATTATCACCGGCGGGTTCAAGCTTTGATCTTTTTAAGAATTATCAAGAAAGAGGCAAAAAATTTAAAGAATTAGTTTCCGAATTGAAAGGGCAGAAATGAGATTTTCATGGTTAATCATGGTAGGAATATTGGGACTTAATGCATGTGAAAAGTATGAACTTTCACGTTTGTCGGACAAATCAAACGTTGTTTCAGTAGTTATTATTGGATCGGGACCTGCCGGTTGTGCCGCAGCAACTTATGCAGCTCGCGCGGGCCTTGACGTTGTAATGTTTGAAGGACCATTGCCAGGTGGCCAATTAACTGAGACTGGCTACGTTGAAAATTGGCCTGGAATCTCACGGGCACGAGGTGTTGATATTATGGCTAATCAACGCAAACAAGCAGAAGATGCCGGTTCATGTATCAAGGCAGAGAGTGTTGTTTCAGTTGATACAAGTCAGTGGCCCTTTGAAGTAAAAACAGATGAGGGAACGGTAGTTAATGCATTGACGTTAATTGTTGCAACGGGATCAGAGCCACGTAAGATGAATGTTGAAGGAGAAAGAGAATGTTGGGGGCAAGGCGTAAGTGCGTGCGCAGTATGTGATGCTCCTCTGTATGAAGATCGTGAAGTTATCGTAGTTGGTGGTGGTGACAGTGCAGTTGAACAAGTTATTCAATTGTCACCATTTGCAAAGAAAGTTACACAATTAGTTCGTCGTGATGAAATGCGCGCGTCATTGGTAATGCAAAATCGACTTAGTGAGATTCCTCATGCTTATGTGGAATATAATAAAGTTATTAAGAAGATATATGGTGACGATCTTGGCGTTTGTGCTGTTGATATTTTTGATGTTTTGACTGGTAATGTTGAGCATCGTTTGGTTAACGGTGTCTTTTTGGCGATAGGCCATTTGCCGCGTACCCAAATCTTTGAGGGGAAATTGGAGCTTGATGTTGACGGATGCATCAAACTTATCGGTCGTTCACAGTGTACTTCGATACCGGGTATCTTTGCCGCGGGTGATGTTGCTGATGGTGTTTATCGTCAGGCTGGCGTTGCCGCAGGCGAAGGTAGCAAAGCTGAACGAGATGCTGAGCATTTCTTGCAACACATTGGTTTAACGCCAACGGTTATTCGTTCATTGCGATTGGGTCAACGTAAAATTGATGGACTTCAATTTTATAGTCATAGATAAGATTGAGTAGCTTTGACTTTTATCTGTTCAACATAGTACAGTTAAGCATGTAATTACTGAGGGTAGTAGTGTATTATGTAAATCCATTAATAAAAAAGAATTTTAGGCTGCTTGCGGGTGCTATTTTTTGTTTAGTAATTATTGGTCTCATTTTTATTTATTCATCAAGTTCAGTTTATGCTTTACAATATGCTCAAGATGCAGCCTTTTTTGTTAAGAAGCAGTTTTTGGGTCTTGTTTTAGGATTAGTTGCTGCTTTTATTTTGGCGTTGTTTCCAGTACGCTTGATTTATTGTTTAACTCCATTGTTTTTTCTTGGTTCATTGGGTTTGACCATGCTCACGTTTTTTCATGGATTTGCTTATCGAATGCATGGATCCAGTCGTTGGCTGAATCTCGGAGGTTTTGTTTTTCAGCCAAGTGAGTTGCTCAAATGGTCACTCATTTTATATGTTGCTTTTTTATTGTCGCGCAAAGAGGATATGGTGCGTCGTCCTTATAAGCGCTATTTGCCGATTTTAATTATTTTGGGAATTACCGGTATTATTTTGTTGAAGCAGCCTGATTTTGGGTTAACGGTCGCGTTAGGAGCAACCGTATTGTGTCTTCTTTTTATTGCCTATCCTGATTGGAAATATGTGATGGGGCTTTGTTTTGCAGGTATTCCTTTAGTTGGATTATTAATTTATTTTGAACCATATCGCATGAGACGAATCTTAACTTTTTTAAATCCTTGGCAGGATCCACAGGGTGCTGGTTTTCAGGTTATTCAGTCTCTTATAGCTGTTGGTTCGGGAGGGTGGTTTGGTATTGGTATTTCCCATTCACGGCAAAAATTTTTCTATTTACCGATGCAACATACTGATTTTATTTTTTCAATTATAGCTGAAGAGACAGGCTTTATAGGTTCTTTTATAATTATATTTTTATATGTTTTTATCTTGTATAAGGGATTACAACTTAGTTGGAAGCTAAAAAATTCATTTGGGCGTTATTTGGTACAAGGATTTGTTCTGTTAGTCACTATTCAGGCTATTATTAATATTGCTGTTGCGGTTGGATTATTCCCAACAAAAGGGATAGGGCTTCCATTTGTAAGTTATGGTAATTCCTCATTGTTATGTTCTATTGCGATGCTTGGCATTTTGTGGCGTGTAGTACGAGAATAATGCATCTTTTTGCTTTATAGTTCTCAAGAATATGGTTATCAAAGGGCATTTTTGAGGTTATACTTAATATATAAGAATTGTTAATAAAATTAAGGTTGATGGAAGATAGGTCTATGGCGGAAGAAAAAAAAATTAGTTTTAAAGATACCTTGAATTTACCCCAAACTGAATTTCCTATACGATCTAACTTTAAAGAATTAGACGAAACAATGCTCAAGCGTTGGGCTGATGAAAATTTGTATGAAAAGGCGTTTATCGCACATAAAGGTTCCTCAAAATATATTCTTCATGATGGGCCGCCCTATGCCAATGGTCCAATTCATTTAGGAACTGCGTATAATAAAATTTTGAAAGATTTAGTAACTAAGTCACACCGTATGAGTGGTAAACATGTTCCCGTAACGCCTGGATGGGATTGTCATGGTTTGCCAATTGAACGCAATGTTTCTAAGGAAAATCCGGGATTAACACCAGTAGAATTAATTAAAAAATGTCGTGAATATGCTGCTGGTTGGATCGATATTCAGCGTGAACAATTTAAGCAACTTGGTGTGGTGATGAATTGGGCTCATCCTTATC
This sequence comes from uncultured Pseudomonadota bacterium, assembly GCA_964414965.1. GTDB lineage: Bacteria > Babelota > Babeliae > Babelales > UBA12409 > UBA12409. Next base: position 1,198 of record CAYPXP010000030.1, on the reverse strand, counting down.
TAACGATGGATTATAATTATGAAGCAGAAACGCTTAAAGTTTTGGGTATTTTAGTAGAAAAGAAATTTATTGAACGTAAGTTTAAAACGATACCATGGTGTGCAGCATGTCAAACCTCACTTGCTTCAGCTGAAATTGAACATAAGGAACGCAAAGATCCATCCATCTATGTTCTTTTTCCTTTAGAAGCGCAAATTGTTGAAAAAATTGTACCAACATTAAAAGATAAAAAAGTTAACTTACTTATTTGGACTACAACACCGTGGACGTTGCCATTAAATCGCGCCGTTACGTTGAAACCAGGCACAACGTATGTTGTAGCAGATGTTGATGGCACCTTGATTGTTTTAGCAAAATCATTAATTACCAAGGTTACACAAGAGATAGGCAAAGATATAAAACCAGTTGCTGAATTTAAGAGTGATGAACTTAAGGGAGCAACGGTTGAGCAACCGCTTACCGGTAAATTTGTGCCAATTATTTTTGATGAACATGTATCATTAGATGAAGGAACAGCATGTGTTCATACGGCGCCAGGATGTGGTCCTGAAGATTATGAATTGGCATTAAAAAATGATCTTGAAATTTATTCACCATTAACGGCAGATGGAAAATATGATGCAACAATTATCCCAGCGGATTTAATTGATGTTGCAGTTACTGATGGGCAATGGATTGTATTAAAAAAAATAGCTGAACAGGGGCGCTTGCTTCATAAAGGTTCAATTCGCCATCCCTATCCACATTGTTGGCGTTGTCGTAACGGATTAATTTTTCGAGCAACCAAACAATGGTTTCTTGATTTACGCAATGAACAGTTACAAGAACGGTCGATCAAGGCAATTGATCATGTAAACTTTTTGCCAAAACAAAGCGCCAATCATTTACGTTCGGCAATCGAAAGTCGACTCGAATGGTGTATTTCTCGTCAACGTATTTGTGGTGTGCCTATTCCTGCCTTGATTTGCACTCATTGTGACGTCGCATACTTGAACAAGGAGCTCATTAACCTCATTGCAAGCGGTGTCCGTGAGAAGGGAATTGTTTATTGGCGTGAGGTTTCGTTAGAAGAGATTTTGCGGTCGCATAAGGCAAGGTGCCCTCATTGCGATGGCTCCGAATTTAGGAAAGAGACTGATATTTTAGATGTTTGGTTTGATTCGGGTGTGAGTAATTTTGCAGTTTTAAAAAATTATCC
>CAYPXP010000029.1:0-9700 GCA_964414965.1 uncultured Pseudomonadota bacterium | reverse complement strand
TTTTAATCAAAGTAAGTTAAATGTTTGGCACGAGCAAATGGATGATTGTGATCTTCATTTAACTTATCAACCAATTTATTATAATCTTGAACTAACTCTACAATAGTTATTTGTCTCGACATTTCCGCTTCATCTTGTGGTTCTTTAAAATTTTCACACAACATATCTATGTCAATATATCCCATAGTAGAACCAGGCATTAGTATATGCTTCATCATTAATTTATTTAAAATCAGACGAACTACCGATAAAAGATCATATTTACAAGCAAATTTATCATGTCCTGTACATATCTTTAAAACATGTGCGGCAACCCAATCATCAACAACAAAACAATCACACGAATATCCATATTCTTCTAAAGAATGCGTTCCATATATCCAAGAGCTAAAAAGACCGTCAACAAAATCTTGTGGTAAATATAACATCTGACGACGACCATCTGATCTCATCTGTAATAAGACTTTTTTTTGTTCAAAATTGACATCACAAGCAATATCAAGAGGATAACCGTGATATTCTAAAAAAGATTTTTTTATTTTTTCTATTGTCATCTCTAATGAACAATCAAATGCCTTGCAACTCACCTCTTTTTGTTTTTCGCAGGCATTCAAAGAACAAAAAAATCCTAATAAAATCATAATATCGCGTCTAAACATCATTAAACTCCATTTACTTAATTTTAACTTATATTAGATTATTTTATCAAAATCCTTACCATTTGTATATTTTTCACGCCAACCAATTTAACTGATATCCCAAGAGTAAATAAAAAGGTTGCAGCCTTAAGCATTATTACTTTATACTAAATAAAATAAGAGAGGGGAACCTGTTATGATATCTTTGATGCCATTCTTGAAGAGCATATTAGCCGGATTTGCCATGTGCCTGCCAATAGGACCATTAAGCGTGGTGGTTATTAGAAAAACCATTAAATATAATAAACTGCGTGCTTTTATTCCGGGTATTGGCAGTCTGGTCGCAGACTTCTTTTATGCAGCAATGGCTGCATTTGGTATAACCTATTTTACCGAATTATTAACAGACTATTCAAAACATATTCAAATTATTGCTGCCTTTATTTTATTAATTTTAGCCATTAGAATTTTACGAAAACCAGCAACCACTTCTAGCGAAAAGGCTCAAGGCAAACTCCCTCTTATTAAAAGCTTTTCACTCGGCTTCTTCGTTGCCCTATTTAACCCTGGCACCTTCTTTTTAATGACTGCCATCTTAACTGCACTACATGTATCAGCTAATGGCCAACTTATTACAAGCTTTGAGATTATTAGTGGCTTAATGATTGGCGAACTTTTATGGTGGATATTTTTAATTCATATAACCAATTGGGCAAAAAAACGTTTTGGCAAGCAAGCACAACTAAAAATTAATAAAATTGCTGGATCATTTTTAATTGCGGTAAGCATCATTATCGTAATTAAATATATCTTTTTTAAATGATTTTTATCATTTTACTTGCTTTAACTTTTCACAAAATTTTAGATTAATAATCAAAATAGGGAGCTTTAATGAAATACGTCAAAGAACTCATAATACTTAGTTCGGTAACTTCATTGTGTGGAATGGGAATCAATAAAAAAAGAGAATATATTTTTCGCCAAGCTGATCGTCAAGCAATATCAGTGAGTGATGCTTACGCCATTTTCCCTAAAGATGTTTCGGTTAATGGAAAAATACAATTTTTAAAGCTCTTTCTCTATGACCGCGTTAAACCTTGTAATCGTGAAATGATGATTTCAGTCTTTTCAAAAATAGCACGAATCCCACATAAAACATTGTCTAAAATTTTAAATGGTACCAGTATAAAACGCAAATCATTTCTCAACAAATTAGTTCGCTGTGGCCGAACTCTTAATGAAGCTGAACAATTTTTATTTGATCTATATAATATACTGAACCAAGTCGAAGGTGATCAAAACAATCATCGTGAAACTAAAGCGATTTACCAAGCTACCATTAATGCTATTTTTTCGCCTCAACGCTCTGAATACTTAATCCTCGAACAAGAACCACTTGAACCTGAAAATAAACAAATTGCTATACAAGGAGTAGAATTCGAATTAGATTCATTAGAACGTAATTTCGTCACCCCAAATCGTTATGAAATCCTTTCAACAATAGGAGATAATTAAATGAAAAAATTTCTCATAATGCTTTTGCCATTTTTCATGGCAAGTAATTGCAGTGAAGTAAAAACACCTCAAGAACATCAATTAACCGTTAAAGGTGGCCAAAAGTTCAATATTGAACTTCCTGCTAACCTTACTACAGGCTATCAATGGACCGTTTGCAACTATACCCCCGCAAGTGGCATTATATTAAAAAAGTATAAATACAAAATAGATAAAGGTGCCGGAAAAGGTAAAAAATTCGTCGGTGGTCCTGGCAAAGAAATTTTCAGCTTCAAAGCAGAAGATGTTGCCAATGAAGTAACGATAAAACTCTTTTTCAATAAAATTCGCCCTTGGGAAAATGAACCCGTAGAAACCGTCGATTACTCTATTAAACTCTTGCCTGAGGCTGAATCAGATAACGATTAATACATCACCAATAAAGCAATAAAAAGCCCCGCAGTTTTGCGGGGCTCGTCTTTTTAATACTTTAATAATACTTTTTTAGTCTTTTTTTTGACCAAAAAATCGTAAAAGATATAAGAACAAGTTAACAAAATCAAGGTATAATTTTAATGCACTAATGATTGAAACCTTGGTCATATCAGCACCAGTCCCTAGCATCATCATTCCCATCTTTTTTACCATTTGAACATCATAGGCAGTAAAAATAGTAAAGATGAAAACGCCAAAAATTGAGGTAACAAAATCAAACTGTGCACTTTGTACAAACATATTTATGAAGCCGGCTATAATCAAACCTATAAGGCCCATAAATAAAAAAGTTCCTAAACCGCTTAAGTCTGACTTTGTTATTAGTCCATAAATTGCCATAACGGCAAACATAGCTGCACATATGAAAAAAGTAAGAGCTAATGAAGCACCGGTGAATACTATAAATAATGTGGATAATGTAACGCCCGTAACAAATGAATAAAGAAGGTAAGCCGCAATAGCTGATCCACTACTCATACGCTCTAAGCCAAAACTTAAATAAAGAACGAGCCCAAGTTGAGCTAATATAAGAATCAACATCACTCCTGGCTTCATCACTAAATCTTTCTGAATAGCAGGAAATAGGCTCAACATAAACGCGGTCAAGCCCGAAATGGTCAATCCTAACGTAGTCCACCCAAATACACGACGAACTAATGTCGCCGCTGATTCAACAGAATATTCTGAATAGATCATAAAAATACTCCTATAATAAAAGGTTTTTACCCTATCGTTCTTATTATACACCTGACGCCTAATAAGATAAATATGACTATACAAAAATAATTGTACTTAAACAAACCAAAAAATATCCAGCCTATGCAAATTGCTCCTTCTCCTATTGCAGAGTCTCGTTGCCCATAGTATCTTTTAATAAGATTAATTTTCATATAATAATCAAAGGATTTTTATGCCAATCGAATTGACTGAAGAAAATTTTCAAACCGAAGTTACACAAAGTAAATTACCCGTTGTTATCAAAGCATATGCTCTATGGTGCGGTCCATGTATTCAAATGGCCCCTATATTTGCCGAATTAGAAAAACCATTTGAAGGAAAAGCAAAATTACTCGAACTCAATGTTGATCAGGCACGAGACATTGCCATTCAATTTGGCATTACCTCGATTCCATCATTTATATTCATTAAAGATGGGGAGATTGTAAGCAAAGAAGTTGGCTATCTTGATAAAGAAGATTTAAAAGCAAAAATAGAAACTTTAATCAAGTAATCTACCACCAACCTTGTTGATGATATTTGTTAAAACCAATAATAAAAAGGGGCTTTTTAAAAAAGCCCCTTTTTATTATTCATCAAATACATTTTTGGGAATAAGAATATAGAATCCTTTGTTAAGAACGCTCTTTGGGGATACATCCCAGAAATTATCTAATTTTGCATAATAACGATAAGCTAAAACAGGTGCCAGATCTACAATATAACTAGCTTCAAGCTCATAACAAATCGGGTTATCGCGCAAGATTTTGACATTAAACAAAGATAAAGCTTCTTTAATTAAATCTACAATCTGTTGTGAACCTAGACGTAAATCTACAGCTTCAGGAACTGCTGTACCATCTGTATACAATGGCATTATCCGTCCCAAACAAATATCAGCACCTTCATACCACTCACTAAAATTAAATATAGGATAAGCAGTCATAATACGCTGACCGAGACACGGATCATTTAATATTATTAATTCAATATACATCTCAGATCCATTCCATTTACAGAGTATTTTTCCTCCATTTAGCGTTGCTAATTTGTGTTCTGAAATTTGCAAACTTGACATATGCCCATCGGTCAATATATCAACTAAACGAGCTTTATTAAATGTTATTGGAAACATACTTTTATCCCCAACAAAACAGACACCATTAATACTATTGTAAATCGGCAAGGTACCACAAGCTAGGTGTCCTTGAATTAAATTTTCTAGTTCAACTTCATCTGAAGGAAGAATATGACCTTCCTTTATATGACTAATATGAACCACGTTAGAAAGACTCTGAGCATTTTCAGCTGAAGGACATATATCAATAACCGATTTTATTTTCTTTAACGCTTGATTATTTGATTTATACAAAAGTTCTAACTTTTCATGAAATTCTGGCGATTTAGGTGTTATTGGACCAACTTCAGGTAAGAATGTTTGACATTGCATGGTTAACAAATCATTTGCCGCATCATTACGACGCGGATCATCTGGATGTATGGCATAAAAAGACGCCGTTGCTATCTGAGTTAACACCTTCGCTTTTTCAGGGCTTATCCCCGCCACATAACCATCTTTTGCATATCGTACTCGTCTACAAGGAGAAGCTATCACTAATTTTTTATAACGATCAGGCGACAGTACATTTAATTTCACAAGAGCTGGACTGTCAGTCTTTGGCTTTTTGCGCACGCTTTCATCAACCGAATCCATAGAATATAGACTAGAAATAAATAATAAAAAGAATAAATTTATACGTCTTTTCATATAAAACTCCATTTTAAATAAATCAAAAGACCACTTTTATCTTATAGAATTTATTTAAAATTGTCAAATTGAAAAGAAGTATTTCTTTTTTTTAAATTTTCTTGTCTTTAAGCTCAACCCCAAGAACAATCAATTGATCTCTCAATTGATCAGCTTTAGCCCAATCTTTCGCTGCCCGAGCTGCTTCACGTTGATCAATCAAAATCTGAATTTCAGGGGTAATTTCAATCGTCTCTTCTTTAATAGGAACTAAGGTTAATCCAAGAACATCAATCAAGAACTTTTTAACCATTGCAGCCTCTTCTTTGTGCTCCTTTAAATAATCTAAATGTTCAAAAAGAACGCCAAATACACCGGCAGTGTTAAGGTCATCACATAAAAAGTCGAGCATTTTTTCAACAATAGGTGAAGATGAAATTTGTTCAGATTTAATCGAACTTGTTTCAATATCTTCAAAAGCACGTACTAATTTTTTATAGCTCTTTTCTGCAGCCTTCAGGCCGTCTTGAGAGAAATCCAGCGGAATATTGTAGTTATGATTCAAGTAATAAAAACGAATGACCATCGGATCAAATTCTTTGAGAACATCTTTAATAGTGAAAAAGTTGCCCAACGATTTAGACATCTTTTCTTGATTAATACGAACAAAGGCATTATGAAGCCAATAATTTGCAAAGTTAGCGCCATAAACACCTTCTGATTGCGCAATTTCATTTTCATGATGAGGAAAAATCAAATCCATTCCACCGCCATGAATATCGATATGAGGCGCAAGCAAGGTGGTAGACATTGCAGAACATTCGATATGCCAACCTGGACGCCCATAGCCCCACGGACTTTTCCAAAATGTTCCCTCAGCTTCAGCCTTCCACAAGGCAAAATCTAATGGATCTCGTTTTTTTTCATTAACTTCAACACGGGCACCAACCTTAAGATCTTCTATATTACGTTTTGATAATTTACCATATTCAGGAAAACTACGTACGGCATAATAAACATCGCCATCAGCAACATACGCGTGCCCCTTTGCGATCAATTGTTGAATAAGATCAATCATAGCGTCGATAGTTTGCGTCGCACGTGGTTGAAAATCAGGAGCTAAGCAATTGAGTGCTCTCATATCAGCATCAAATGATTTCATATATTTTTCAGCAATTTCCTGATAACGCAATCGATCGCCAAGTTCTTTTTCTGCGCGATTTAATAATTTGTCATCAATATCAGTAAAATTACGTGCATAAGAGACGTTGTAACCTAAAAATTTTAATAAACGGTATAAAAGATCAAAGGTTACATAACAACGACCATGCCCAATGTGTGCCTCATCATAAGGAGTGACGCCACAGACATACATTGAAGTCTCTTTTGGCTTAATAGGTACAAACTTTTCTTTTTTTCGTGTTAACGTATTGGTTAATTGCAATTCATATTTTTTCATTTAAAAATCCATAATTATTGGTAAAAATATTACCGTAAGTATACTATGAATCTCTATACAGGCAACACTGACAAGTCGTATATATTTAAAAACTGGCGAAATTCTCAAAATCTAGTATCATGTAAACAATATTCTCAATACTATGCATGTGATATTTGCGGAGTCTAGATTGATGCAAAAAAAGGTAGTAAACAAGGTTTTTTATATTGCAACATTATTGTTAATTAATACTTCATTTAATTACATAAATGCTGAAGAAAATCTTTCACCAACAACTAAACAAGTCGTCGAACCATCTCAACAGGTCATCGATTTAAAAAATCGAATTATCAATAAAGTTCATATCATACGGAATAATCCAAATAAGTTTCTTACGAGTGATGCAATAAAAGCACTTATCCCTTTTATCGAAGAGACTCCTTTTGAAGCGGCAAAAACTAATGCCGTTATCAAAAAACTCTTTTCATTAGGTTTTTTCGACAACATTAAAATTCGTGGAAAATTTATTGGTGATGATAAAATAGACATTTTTATTATTCTTGATGAACTTCCTGAAATTTATGACATCGAACTTTCAGGCAATAAAGCTGTTAGTGATCAAAAAATTGAAAATGAATTAAAGTTAAGCGAACTCAAAGCTATCAGTAAACGAAAACTGAGCGAACTAGTTCGTAAATTACGAAAAGTATATCGTGAAAAAAGTTTCCACTTGGTAGATATCCAAGGTGAAATCAAATTAAATGATGCTAAAAAAGCAACTATTATTATTAAAATTGATGAAAATGTTAAATCATTAATCAAGCGAGTCATCTTTAAAGGTAATAATCATGTTCGCAGCAAAAAACTGAGTAGCATCATTTTTAGCCGTGAAGATTGGATCTTTGGTTTTATGACACAAGCAGGAAATTATCATCCTGACAAATTTGAAAAAGATAAACGATATATTGAAAATTACTACAAAACACTCGGTTATCTTGGTGCACAAGTCATCAAAGCTACCGCAGACATGGACAAAGAGACAAAACAATATACCATTACCATCTATATCAACGAAGGTGATCAATATTATATCAAAGATCTTCATGTTCAAAGCACTGAACAATTGAGCGAATATCAATTATTAAAACTCTTGCCAATGAAATCCGGCGCTCTTTTTTCGATGAAAGATGTTATGGACTCAATTGAAGTCCTCAAAAAAGTCTTTGGTGAATTCGGCTACATCTTTGTCGACATTCAACCGTCAATCGTCCCCGATGAAGATAAAAAAACGGTCAATGTTTCCTTTGATATTGATCTAGGAAATAAGGTTTTCTTAAATCGTATAACTATTCGTGGCAACAAAAAAACACGCGATCATATTATTCGTCGTAAAATTAATTTGAGCGAAGGTGACCTATTAACCCATCAACGCATGGAGATGTCCAAAGATCGTATTCAAGCACTATCATATTGGGCTGAAAAAGATGGTGTCGAATGGAAAGTCAACAGAATCAATGATAATCTCGCTGATCTTGATTTAATGCTAAAAGAAGCCAAAACCGGCAAAATGCTTTTCCAATTTGGATGGGGCGGCAACGAAATGAATATGCAATCATCTTCAGCCGGATTCAATATTGGTGTCAGCGCCTCTGAAATCAATTTTCTTGGCAAAGGATTACAATTTAATACTGCTTTCAATTGGTCATGGCAAGAATGGGCTATGGTTGTTAATTGCACAGAACCATACTTAATGGATTATCCACTTTCAGTTGGCTACAATATTCACGTTAGCAAAATTGCTCGCAGTGAAGAATTAACTAATATCGAAAATTTATCCGAACGTTATATGGGCGGCTCGTTCCAAGCTGGATACATTTTCTCTAAATGGTCTATGGACACTATTTTACGAGGCATGGTTGGCATTGAAGACATTAAACTTAATCAGCCACCACGCATTCGCCAAGATATGGCTTGTTGTCCGGGATCAGCAGCTTATAGTCGAATTATTAAACAGCAATTTAAAAACGGCACTATGTGTTATATTAATCTCGAAGCGGGACAAGATGTAAGAAATCACATCTTACACCCATCATCAGGTTTCCAATGGTCGGCAATATCACGCATAGGATTACCATCAGTCAATTTTGGATTCTGGAAATTTGATTTAGATTATAGCTGGTACACCTCACTTATCGATGAGTATCATTTAGTTCTCGGATTTCATACCCATTTTGGTTATGTGAAACCATTACGCAACAAGACCATTCCATTCCAAGAGCTCTTTAACATTGGAGGTCCAGCAACAGTTCGTGGTTTTGAATGGGGTCAAATCAGCCCTTCGTTTAATCTCAATCCTTATATTGATGTCGATGATATTATTGGCGATCGTTTTACAGAGCCAATTGGTGGCAGAAAAGCATTTTTCGTTAATCTTGAATTAAACTTCCCAATTAAACGCGACTTCTCAATTATTGGTGCGTTGTTCTATGATGGCGGTTCAGGTTGGGAACCACCAGCGCTTAACATTACACCAGCAGAATGTAAAAAGTTCGTATGGAATGCCTGCTTCGATTATCGCCAATCAATTGGTATCGGTTTCCGTATGACGCAACCACAAAATATTAAAATTGATTGGGGCTTCAAACTCGATAGACGTCCTGGTGAAACTGCAAGCGTAGTTCACTTTAGTACGTTTAAAGAGTTCTAACGGGCACCTTACGCAGGTAAGGCACAAAAGAAGAATGATCTATTTTTTAAAACAAAATTTTTTACTTACTTTTAAAGTTCATAATTTTTTTGTTATTTACTACCTTCGCACCTTCCGCAGGTGAAGCGCAAAGATTTGCTTGCCCAAATCTTTGATAAAGGGCACCAATAGTTCCCTTGGATTCCTCCGCTTGTAAGGCTTACGTCCTCATTGCTTAAAGCAATTCGGATGGACACTCGCCTACGGCTTTTAACAAAGCCTTGGCTCAATCCACCACCAAGCTTATACGACTTTTTATTAATAATTTCTCAAATAAAATTTTAAAAAAATAAAAGACATTCGCGCTTATGTTGTGGTTTGAGCCGAAGTTTTTGCAGAAAACTGAAGGCGAACAGCCACCGTTTAAGCGCTTACGATTACCCACATTTTTACAAGATACGATTATAATATTTTACGCTTACATA
>CAYPXP010000028.1:0-9759 GCA_964414965.1 uncultured Pseudomonadota bacterium | reverse complement strand
ACATTATAACCCCCCAACGACCTTTTAATTTTAACTTTATAATATCATAAATTGTGGCCAACCCCATTTCTTTTTCTACCGTGATCTGTGCATTCATTGACGCTTCCGGTGTTGCACCTTCCGTTTCCAATATGCCAGATTCCAAAGCCAGCCGAGTAATTTCGGTATAGTGCAAAGGCGTTTTCGCCTTTTTCAATATTTCAATCGCTGATTGCTTAAATGTGTTCATATCTTTTTTATATTGCTTTATCGGTATTAGAAAGATCTTCAAACTTAGCTGTCATTGTAGGATTGTCTCGCGTTAGCTTTTTAATTGTCAAATCTTCTGTTTTATTATTAGCTATACGGAGGTTATTTTCAGACGACAATAGTGCATCTTTAGTTTTTTGGAGATGATCTATGGTTTTGTCTATTTCTTCAATGGCGATTTTAAATTTACGGCTGGCTAGATCGTAATTTTTTGCAAATCCTTCTTTAAATTTATTTATATTATCTTCAAAGTTTGTAATATCAATATTCTGGTTCCTTACCAAAGCAAGCTCGGCTTTGTATTTAAGAGAGTTCATAGCTGCATTGCGTAGCAGAGTTATTATAGGAATGAATAATTGCGGGCGGACTACATACATTTTGGAATATTTATGAGAAACATCAACAATACCAGTGTTATATAGCTCATTTTCGGCTTCCAGAAGCGTCACAAGGACGGCGTACTCACACTTCTTCTCAATACGATCTTTATCAAGCTCACGCAAAAAGTCTTCATTCTTTTTCTTAGTGGCAGTTTCGTCGCCTTCGTTTTTCATTTCAAACATAATAGAAATGATTTCATTGCCAGCTTCATCGGTTTCGCGATAAATATAATCACCCTTGCTACCAGTTTTTGTATCGTTGTCTTTTTCAAAATATGCATTCTGAAAACCAGTTGCACGAAGCTTGTTAAATTCGGTCTCGCAATGCTGTTCGAGTGTTTCGCCGATCATTTTTGTTGAAAGCCTAACCTTCATATCTTTACGAAGAGCAATTTCCTCATCTTTCATCTTGATAATGTCGTCCTTGGTCTTAAGATCGGTAGCATACTTTTCCTTTAACGATGTTTCAAGCAATTGGTTCTCGGTATCTTTACTTCTTAACTCGCCGGCAAGTTCGTCACGCTCTTTCTCAATTTTATTGACCGCCTCAGTAACGGCAAGTTTTTTCTCAAGTTCTGCATTATTGATTTTTGATTTCATTTCGGCAAGTTCAGATTCTTTTTTAGTGGCAAATTGAGTAAGCTCGCTATCTTTTTTAGCCTTTAGTTCGGCTAATTCAGATTCCTTCTTTGCAAGATCCCTTTGCAATGTATTGGTAATATTCGCTTCGGCGAGTTTAATAGCATTTTCTTTTTCTTTTTCTGCGATGTTTAATCGCTCTTGCAATTCTTCCTCAAATTGATGATCTCGAACTTGTTTAAGAATATCGGCAAAACCAGCCTCATCGACTTTGAAAACTTTTTTACAATTTGGACATATAATTTCTTGCATATTGATTATTTAACTTTGTTATAACTTTCCACCCGAAATATCAAAAAACCTTTCAAAGAAACTCGTTAGCTTACTTAAAACACTTTCACGCTTTTGAGTTCGCTCACCAGTTGGAGAAAATCGTGATACTGGCGGTAAAACTTTGGTTATTGCTGTACCAGTTGTCGCTACACTACCATCACGGAAAGCATTTTTTACAAATGTATAGGTTGCATCATGATCAAGACCTTCGTTAGTAATAATTTTTTCTAGCTCCTCAATCTTTTTCTTGTTCACAAATTTCTGCCAATCATCATCAATTACTGAATGAATATCAAGTGAAGTGATGAACTGGTTAATAAGATCTTTTTTGTTGCGCAATTCAACGCTTGAATCAATTGCTTTATTAATATCAACCAAAATCTCACGGTTCTTATTGTGATCTTCGTGGTATCTCTTGATGAGCCCTAATACAAAATCAATATTTATTTCTACCTGCTTGATAAGCTCCATTTCAAACACCAAATCATCATTAATATTTTCTTGATCAACATCCGCACCCTTACGAAATTCATTATAAAGGTCAATATAAGCACTGTGATAATCTTGAATATCGCGCTCGGTTAAAATCTCATTGCCGGTAAATTCATCAAAGGTTGTCAAAATATTTCGCACTCGCAAAATCCCGCCATAAAGCTTGATAAAATCTTTTTGGTTTTGCTCGCCAACAATTTGCTCGCCAACTGGGAATTTTTCCATAAGCTCTGCCACTAGACTAGCGTACCCGCGCACTTCCTTATCACCGTCTTTGTAACCGTTGTAATACTCTTCGTATGCTTTGAGAAGTACAATACCGCCCGCTTCTTTGTCGCCAAAAAGAGCAATGGATTCGTTCGTTGCTTTCTCTAAGTTACGGAAGCAAACAATATTTCCGAAGGTCTTCACACTGTTTAAAATACGATTGGTACGCGAAAATGCCTGCAAGAGTCCGTGCAATCTCAAGTTTTTATCTACCCAAAGCGTGTTGAGCGTTGTGGCATCAAATCCTGTCAAAAACATATTAACCACAATAAGCACATCCACCTCACGGTTTTTTACTCTCAAACTTATGTCTTTATAGTAATTTTGAAACTTATCCGATGAAGTATCGTAGGATGTTCCAAACATCGCATTATAATCAGAAATAGCATTATCAAGAAAGTCTCTTGAGTTCACATCAAGCCCGCTCGTATCCTCGGAGTTTTCATCTATCATTCCATCGGCATCCTCGTCGTTTACTCCAAAGCTATAAATCGTTGCTACTTTCAGCCGTTTGTCGCTTGGTGCATCGGCAAGTTGTTTTTTAAATTCAGCGTAATACTTTTTTGCCACATCAATAGACGAAACGGCAAAGATAGAATTGAAACCAGCCAGCCTACGGTCCTTTAATTTATAAAAACTATTTCGCTTGGTCTTTTGGTCAAAATGCTCGCGAATGTAGCCCACGATATTCGCCAATCGTTCTGGCGAAGCAAGCGCTGCCTCGCGGTCAATATCTCTTACTTGTGCATCTTCAATATTCTCAGCTTCGTGAACAGTAGAAACATAATCAACCTTAAACGGCAAGACATTTTTATCGGCGATAGCATTTACAATCGTGTAGGTGTGCAATTTTTCACCAAAAGCTTGCTCGGTGGTCTTCAAGTCCGGCCGTCCACCCGCAGACGCATTCATGGCAAAAATTGGCGTACCGGTAAAACCAAACAAATTGTAATTCTTGAATGTCTTGGTAATAGCGACGTGCATATCGCCAAACTGTGAGCGATGACATTCGTCAAAGATAAGCACGACATGCCCATTAAAAATAATATGCCCAGTATTGTGCCCGATAAAACGATCCAACTTCTGAATAGTGGTGATGATAATTCGCGCGTTTGGATTTTCCAGCTGTCGTTTCAAAATCGCCGTACTGGTATTGCTATTGGCTGCACCTTTCTCAAACTTATCGTATTCTCGCATTGTCTGATAATCCAAATCCTTACGGTCAACCACAAAAACCACCTTATCCACATACGACAATTTACTCACGAGCTGGGCGGTTTTGAAGCTGGTCAAAGTTTTTCCCGATCCAGTCGTGTGCCAAATATACCCGCCCGCCTCAATCGTGCCGAGCTTCTTGTAGTTGGTGCTTACTTCAATACGACTGAGTATTCTCTCGGTTGCGACAATCTGATACGGTCGCATTACCAAAAGCTGTCTATCGGTAGTAAACACGCAATACTTGGTTAGGATATTCAATAGCACATGCTTGGCAAAAAAAGTTTTCCCAAAATCCATCAAATCCATAATCGGTCGGTTGGTAGCATCGGCCCACCAACTGGTAAATTCAAAACTGTTGCTCGAACGCTTACCATTTTTCACCGCCGCGCCTTCACCGGCTTCTTTGATGTGCTCTGAACGGACAGTATTGCTGTAATACTTGGTATGCGTGCCGTTGGAAATAATAAATAGTTGCACATATTCAAAAAGCCCCGACGAAGCCCAAAAACTTTCTCGGCTGTAACGATTGATCTGATTGAATGCCTCGGCAATAGCCACTCCACGGCGCTTGAGCTCGATATGCACTAAAGGCAAACCGTTCGCCAGCACCGTCACATCATAGCGATTGGCACGCTGGCCGTCTTCGGTGGCGTATTGATTGATCACCTGTAAACTATTGTAGTGAATGTTGTCCTTTTTTATGAGGTACACATTCTTAGTCGTGCCATCTTCGCGCGTTAGATTTTTGATATGGTCTTCTTGAATGGTAGCTGTCTTTTCGGCGATGCTTTGATTTGGATTGGCAAGCTCACTGGCAAAAAACTGTTCCCATTCGCTATCAGTAAAAGTAAAATCATTGAGTTTCTCTAATTGCTTGCGCAAGTTCAATATCAAATCGGCTTCAGAGGTGACGGGCAGATATTCGTACGCTTGCAACTTAAGCTGTTCGATAAATGCCCGCTCCAATTCTGCCTCACTCTGATAATTTGCATCGCAGACGAAACTTTCGCAAGCAATATACTGAGCAACAACTGTACTTTCAGGATTTTGTGCGACTACATTGTATTTATTATTTATCATGTTGATTGTATTTAAAATTTCTAATAAATTCATTAAAGGTCTCTTTAAACAACTCCTTATCTTCATTGCTTACACTACTGTTTTCTAATTCTGATAATTTACCATGACTATGTAAATGTAATACTCTTTTAAAACCTTCTCTCTTATCTTCTTTAATACAGTTTTCAAAATTTATATACCCTAAAAAATTCGCTGTTTTCTCCAATAAACTTCTAAAAAGATTAAAATGAAATTTTTGAATATTATTAGCATCAATTGCCTTTTTAATCTCATCCATTACAAGCAAATGATAAGCAAATGGTGTATCATCTTTTTGTTCCCTTAATTCCAATGCTGTATTATTTTTTGATAAAATATAACCAATATATTTATAATCTTTATTCCTTTGAAAGGAATTATGCAAGATATTATAATACAAAGCATGATGAGTTGTTATAAAAAACTTTACATCTCTGTTGGTAGATGAGTTTATGCTCTCAATTAACTTTATAGCCATCGATATAATTTTTGTGTCGTCTATTGATGAAACCGGGTCATCAACAATAATATACTCTAAATCATTAAATTTTTGGGTTGTTCGATTTTCTTTTTCATCATTTAAAACCTCAATCGCTGTTTCTACAATAGTATAGAAAATAGACCACATCAAAATACTTTCCTCACTCTTGGAACTTTTTATATTTTCCGTGCTTTTATCATCTCCAGAAGCAATATTAAAAGTTATCTCCCCTTTTTCAAGATCAAAAGATGGCTCAATTTTGGAAGTAACTATAGTATTAAAGTTATCAATTATTTTTCCCTCCAATCCTTCTTCTTTAATCAATAAAGCCACCCATGATTTTTTTTCAAAAGACAGAATATAATTTTCATTGTCCCATTTAAATAAATCTTCTAAAAAAGCATTATAGCATAACACTTTATATTTATATTCCTCACCTTCTTCATTATTTAACAACTCGAATTCGTTTGACAACCTTGTTTTCCCTGTAGAATTAAAAGCATACAACGCTACAATTTTCTTCTTATCTTTAGCAACAATCCCCTTTACCCTATCAACTATGCTGGAAGTAAGCTTGTTTTTTACTTCTCTCGCCAGATCTTCAATTGAATTAAATTCTGCCATATTATTATGACAATTCTCTAAAAGTTAAAAGCTTCCCTCGGTAATATTCATATTGCTGTCTGCGAGCAGAAAGCTCCGCTGGCAAACCAAATGAAATGTCGTTCACAAGGGCATCAAATTTATCTAAAATCTTCACAATGCGTTCCTGCTCGGCGAGAGGTGGAAGGGGGATTTTGATTTCCAAAATATCATCTTTTCGCAAATTTGTTTGATCGGCACCGCTGTCGTATCGTAATAACTGTTTATTTCTATTTAAGATATAAAATAGAAATTTTGTATTAAATTTATCGTTATCTTTTACAGTCAAAGAGCAGATTCGTTGATTCAATGTATATTTATCGTTCTCATCAACATAAAAACATTTTGCTAATGCTTTTCCGTTTGGTAAATCACTCATTACCATTAGAATGTCGTTCCTTGAAACCGGACTAATTTGCTTGACCGAATATTTTTTTACTCTCCCCTCGGTTGAAACAAATTTTGAATTGACAACAATATATTTACCGTTTTCATCAATATGTTTTTCGTGTCCTTTTCCATTCATAAAATGAGCAACATCGCTTAATGTATTCCATGCTGTGTCCTCGCCAAACGTCAAAAACTCCTCACGATAATGCTCATACTGCTTCTTTCTCGCTTCTAGCTCTGCTTCTAGCTCTGCTTCTAGCTCTGTAAAACTATTAAGAATTTTGACAATTTCTTCTTGTATTGCAAGCGGTGGGAGAGGGATTTTGAAGTTTTGTAATTCTTTTTTATTTAATCCGGGAATACCCGCACCCAGTTTTGCACTTTGCAATTTTTCTTGTCCATTTTTCAGAAGAAAATACAAATACCTGTTTTCAACTTCATTACTTATCGGCTTAACAACGAAGCAGTGAGCTCCTGCCCAAAACTTTGTTTTAACAAAATTAACGTAACCAGCAGATGCACCGCCCTGACTTATTGCAACTGCATTCTCTTCTATATTGTATTCATGATAAAAACCCGATGGATTTATACCACCATTCAAAACTGGATAATCTCCGACTTCTGCCATCGCTGTTTTATTGAGTTGCGCACCAGTCTCGATGCTCGCCAATTTTCCCAACTCCTTAAACTCCACCCCATTCGGGCAGAGTTCGGCGATCAGTTGTTCAATTTTTGATTGGTGGGTGCTCATAATAAGTTACTTAAATATGTAAATCTTTCGGTAAGAAGCGATTTATTTCAGCATCAGACCAAGTAAATTCTTCGTCTGTATTGGTTTTGCCCAACAAATTTATCTGTGTTTTAGTATAATCTTCATCTTTAGTTTGTTGTGATAAGCTACTTATAATTTGATACTGTTCTTGTAGCAAATCTCTTTTTGAGATTACTTTTTCATTTTCTAAATTATTCATTACATCAACCACAAAGTTTTTATATTTATCTCTAAGTCCTAAATATTGCAAAGCAATTTTTTTATGTTCTTTAGTTCTATCCTCAATAGAAAACTCTTTTTGAATATAAAGAAATAATATTTCAAAAATAGTTACGGCAATTGATATACTACCAAATAAAAAATTATCTGGATATTTAATTTGTAGAACAAGAAATACAACGACAAAAGCTAAAAGTATTATGTTTATCCATTTTATTTTGTGTTGTAGAGCGTCCAAACGATCAGATGCTTTTTCATGTATTTTGTGATTAAATACGCACTGAGCAAATTGTTGTCTTATTATTGATAAATTATTTTTTTCCATATTTTTTAAAATTTAGTCCCATAAATTTCTTTCCATTTTCCATCCGCTGAATAAGGCATTTCTCGCACTTCGTAATCGATTGCCTCTTTTGCTATATTGAAACAACGAAGAGCTTTATATTTAAAATCTCCTTTTTTATAAACATATTGACCACTACCAACTGCGAGCCAATAAGTTTTGTCCTCATCTTGATTTTTAAGGTATTCAAAAAAATCTCTAGTCATCCAATCATAGTAAGCGTATGAATCATTTCGATGAGACCATGTTTTTAAAAATTGGTATGTAAGAGTATCTATCAGTAAACCTCCCATCGGTACATCCCATTTATCTTTCCAAACCCTTGCCATTCTGCATAAATTTTTCAAATTCCCATTGAGCATTTCGTTTGTTTTTCGTATTTCTTCAATTTCTGGTTTTGGATTTGTTGTTTTCCAAGCACCTCCATTGTTTGTATCAGGATACAAAAAGCCCTTGTCATCTTTTAACAACACCCCTGGAACAATTTCAAAATTTATACCGTCTGTAAAATCAACAGCAACTACTTGCCCATCTCCATGAGAATCTGATGTTTTATATGTATTCTGGATAGATTTTTTTATTTCTTGCAATAATGCTGATTGTCCATTTCCAGAATACTCATTTATTCTTTCGTAGATAGCATAAGGAACCTGAAACAAAATATCTATATCACTAACATGAATATCGGTATCTCTACCATAAGATCCAACATAAAGACTATGGGAAGTCTCAGATTCCGTATCCCAAAAATCTTTGTTTAATTGCTTAGTTATCCTTTTATAGCGATACGAAATATCACCAGCAACACTTGAGGTGATACGGATATTTGAACAAAAATTTTGGAATTTAGTTGATACGCTCATAATTTTAACTTTTATCTCCTTCAATATCAGTCACAATCTCATCAATCGCGGTGCGAAGTTCGTTTTGTCTTGCGACTATTTTGGCGATTTTTGTGTTGAGAGTGGTGATGTCTACTACTTCGCGAGTATCTTCTGCAATCACATAGCTTGAAACGGCAATATTGTAGTCATTCTCGGCAATAATTTTGTTATCAACAAGCTGAGCAAAATATTCTGAATCTTGGTGAGTAATGAAAGCGTCCAAAATCTTTTTGCGATTTGTTTCGCTTAATTTATTTTTGTTGCCACCACGGACAAACTCGGCAGAGGCATCTATGAAAAGTGTCTTGTTGTCTTTCTTGCTCTTTTTGAGAACGATGATGCAGGTAGCAATGGTCGTACCAAAAAATAAATCTGGCGGGAGTTGGATAACCGCATCTATATAATTATTATCTACCAAATACTTTCTTATTCTTCCCTCCGCACCACCACGATAAAGAACACCGGGAAATTCAACGATCGCCGCTGTGCCACTGGTAGAAAGCCAGCTGAGCATGTGCATGGTAAATGCTAAATCTGCCTTGCTCTTTGGCGCGAGTACCCCTGCCGGTGAAAAACGCGGGTCATTGATGAGGAGCGGATTCGCGTCGCCCTCCCAATGGATTGAATACGGCGGATTGGAAACGATGGCGTCAAACGGCTCATCGTCCCAGTGTTTTGGATCTATGAGCGTATCGCCATGAGCAATATCAAAATTATTGTAATTGATATCGTGCAGGAACATATTGATACGGCAGAGATTATAGGTGGTGAGATTGATTTCCTGTCCAAAGAAACCAAGTCGAACATTTTCTTTGCCAAGAACTTTGGCAAATTTAAGAAGCAGAGAGCCAGAGCCACAAGCTGGGTCATAGACCTTGTTCACTTCTTTTTTGCCGACTGTTGTGATTTCAGCCAGAAGTTCACTAACTTCCTGCGGAGTATAGAATTCACCCCCGGATTTGCCGGCATTTGAAGCATACATAGTCATGAGAAACTCATACGCATCGCCGAAAGCGTCT
The DNA here is from genome assembly GCA_964414965.1 of uncultured Pseudomonadota bacterium. Lineage (GTDB taxonomy): Bacteria > Babelota > Babeliae > Babelales > UBA12409 > UBA12409. The sequence continues at coordinate 393 of CAYPXP010000028.1, read as the reverse complement.
ATAGTGTTGTCGGAGTAATTTCCAAGACGAAGGTCGCCGATAGATTCAAAAAGTTTTGTGAGCTTCTGATTTCGTTTTTCTACTGTGCTTCCAAGTTTATTGGAATTTACATCAATATCATCAAACAAACCCTTAATATCATCTTCGCTGTTTGCACCTTTGGCAGAATTTTCAATATTACGAAAAACAACAGTAAGGGTTTCGTTAAGGTTAGCGTCATTACGGGCATTCTTTCGGACATTTACAAAAAGTTCGCTTGGTAAAATATAAAATCCTTTTTCTTTTACCGTATCTGCACGACCGAATTCGGCTTCTTTATTGGAAAGTGTAGCGTAGTTAAAATCTTTTTTACCAGCACGGCGTTCATCCGCATTGATATAATTGGTCAAATTT
>CAYPXP010000027.1:1930-10180 GCA_964414965.1 uncultured Pseudomonadota bacterium | reverse complement strand
TCTCTTTTTGATTGTTTGGCTTTTTCATATAAACACCTTTTGGTAAAAACCTTGTCATCAGTATACTTTAATTTTCTTTTAGAATCAAAACAGTAAGTTTAGATTTAAGTTTTTAAAGATTTTGCTTTATGTTATAATTAAAAGATCAACTTAATAGTGGTTAGGGGTTTTTATGAAAAACAATAAAATTATTTTATTTTGTTTATTTGCGCTGATTCCGTTATCAAATTTTTCTATGATGAATTTTGGCGGAAATACTTCAAGTGATGCTTTTTCACGTATCAATTATATAGTTGCTTTTGATCAAGAAAAAATATACGAGAAGTTTGAAGATTCGCTTAAAAAATGGGGATGTTACAAAAATGTTTGTGAAGCTGAAGGGGAACCTGAGGTGCCTGAAGTTGGAGAGATTGTTCCATCAGAACTTGAAGAGTTTCAAAGAGCATGTCTTGTTCAGTTGAGATCGGCTCGTATGCAATGTTTGACGGAAGATGCTCGCAATCAGATAACAAATTTATTGATTGTAGGAGGAATATGCCTGGCTATTCAAAAATTGCCTGTCGATTCTAGAGGGCAGAGTTGGAGCGTTTATTCGGCAGTGGCTAGTGTTGCCTATTCGATGCCGAGTTTTATTCAGACACTCTATAATTTTATCATCTCGCCAACTAATATATTGGCACAGCTTGAAGAACGTTTTGCGAAAGAAAAATGTTTTATTCCAAAAGAATTACATCCGGCTATTATTCAAAAGTTTATGACGGCTCGTTCAAACTTATTTGAACAACAGGCAGCTATTAATTTTCTTGAATTTGCGCTTGGCTTGAGTTTGTATAAACCAAAAACAATGTTATCTCAAGATAAAGATAACATCTTGAAAGCTCTCCGAAAATCGTTGTTTCCCAAAATAGATGCTTTTTTTGCAGATTATGATGATGTTTCAGCACAGGATATGTGGATACTTAAAAATAATGTTTACACCTTTGTTTCAGCTTTGTTAGATAATAAAAATTCGATGCCTCGTTATTTGTACCTTTATGGTCCTGGCGGTATTGGAAAAACCTATTTTATCAATAAACTTTATCAATGGCTCGATGAGCTTTTGCCACATACTATCAAATTTGAAAATTGTATTATTACCAATTCTGAAGAGCTTGAAGGAAGCCCTCGTCGTCCTGGTATGATTTTGCGTGTTTTGCGTAACCAGTTAATGGAAGGCAAAAGAGGGTCACTGGTATTTATGGATGAAGCTACCTGGCTCAGTAGATTTGATATGAATAGTTCAGCAAAGCGCATCTTTAATGGTAATCAGACACATTTGGCGACCGATTATTTTGGTAATGATATTGAAGGCTCTGGAATCCAATTAAAAGCACCAGCGATGTTGATTTGTCTTGCGTGTAACATTGCCATAGAAGATCCGGCACTCAAAACTCGCTTTGATACGGTATCGTTCCCAATCCCTAAACAAAAAGTTTTGGTAGATTATGCTCGCAAGTTTGCTTCAGAAAATCGTCTTTTAAATCAAAAAAAGGTACAAAAGTTTGATTTTGATGCGTGGCTTGAAAAGACGAAATTAAAGAATTTTAGAGATATTGAATCTCAGATTGTATCAGCGATATTAGTTGCCTAAAAATAAAAACTTCTTTTTTGAAGTAGTTCTTGTAAACTTTAGAAAATATTAAAAAAGGTAAGTTATGCAAATAGTTTCGGAAAAAGTTTCAATTGAAGAACTCAAAAAGATGTCTGAGAAAATGTTCGGTGGAATAGTCAAAGTGGTAGTCGATATTGAAAAAGAAATTATGGCAATAGATGCTGAACTTCATGCCGATGAGGAAAGTTTGTTATTAGAACAAGGTTCTGAACAAAAAAATCTTTGGGGCATAAATATTCATCCTGAAAAGGTTGATCAACAAGAGTGGATAGAATTCGATTCGATGATTAATCTGAGACCTTCTTGGGGTAATAGAACAAGAAGTGTTGATGATCCACAAATTCAAGAAAAGATAAAGACAATTGTTAATACATTGGTAACGAAATGATTGTGCATAAAGATCTTGCTTCTGGACGGTGGTTTAGCTTTTCTTTAATGGAACAGCTTGCAAATATTGGTATGGACATTGAGCGAACGATTCGATGGAAAAGCAAAGGTGATCTTGAAATGAGTAAGCAGGCATTTGAACGAGCATTAGAATTATTAGATTTAACGGTTGCTGATCCTAAAAACAAGGGTCGTCTTAGAGAAGTTTTGCGAACACGCGAAGCGCTTGTCGATCATTTTGTTTATAATAATGAATACAAAACAACTGATGAAACATGGCAAAACTATTTCTTTGCCTTTAATCATGCCGCTGCCTTACAACGAGGACGGTAACCTTTTAATTCATCCAAGCTATCTGCTTGTGTGTGGGCCCCAGGAATAGATGGAACGAGAGCGATATATTTTCCTGATTCAGGATCGCGTTCGACATAACTTGTGATTTTCATAATAAGTGCCTTTTTTAGAACTAATTTTTTTTTTACCATAGTAGTTTGTCGCAAAAATAATAGCACTGTACTTGCTGATTGTTTTTCAATTTGACAATATCTGATGGAATGATAAAATATAAGTGTTATCCATTCTATAGGAGACCTAAGAACATGAACATTGTCATTATTTTGAAGGATTTTTAAGAGATCTTTCTATCTTCACCAATTTTCGAACTCATTATCATTTTTAAAAGATGATTTAACTATAAAGCTTAACTTATGTAATGGCGTTTAGTTATGATCTATCTAGTTTTTTAAAATTAAGGTTTTCCTATGTCCAAAAAAATATTAATTGACGTTAAAGACGTTACCAAGAGGTACAACACTAAAGAAAAAGTCGTTGAGGCACTTAAGGGGGTTTCACTGCAAATTTATAAGGGTGAGATATTGAGCCTTTTAGGTGAGAATGGCGCTGGCAAGACCACGCTCTCCTCCATCATTGCTACGCTTCATCCACCAACGAGTGGGACGGTTTTTTTTGAAGGTAAATCAGTTTATCAAAATTTGATTGATTATCGTTTAAAGCTGGGATTTTGTCCTCAGCAACCAAACTTTGAAAATGATTTAACGGTTGAAGACAATCTGATTTTTGCTGGTCGTTATTTTAATATGTCACCTGATGAGATCAAGCCGCGAGCTAACGAACTTATGGAGCAGTTTGAACTTGGCCAATATGCCCAATCATTGCCAGCAACATTATCTGGTGGCTATAAGCAAAGACTATTGGTTGCTCGAGCACTTATGCATAATCCATCGTTAATTATTCTTGATGAACCAACGGTGGGCATGGATCCTAAAATTCGTCGCTCATTTTTAAAGAAAGTTGCCACATTAAAAGATGAGGGTGTATCAGTGCTTTTGACGACCCACTACCTTGATGAAGCTGAAAAGCTTTCTGATCGTGTCTGTATTATCGATAAAGGAAAGATTTGTGCACTTGGGACACTCGAAAATTTAAAGAAACAATTTCATAAAAATAATCTTGAAGAAATATTTTTTCATTTTGTTGACGTAGAAAAAAATGAAGATGTGAAGGCAGATTTATGAATAAACAAGATTTTAAAGTAACAATAAATACTTTTTTTTGGTTGCTGTGGCGTAATGTTCGCGCATTGCGCAAAGAGTTTTTAAACCAATGGATCGATTTGGCTATTTTATCAAGTTCTATAACCATAATTTATGCATATATTCTTCCAGCAGTTGGATTGGCTTCAAGTTATGGTCTTTTTGTGATGCTTGCGCAAGTGGCTTCATCATGTGTATGGGTTATACAAGGTGAATCAAGTAAAATCGTTACAGATCTTGAGGGCCCAAAGGTTATTTCATATGAGCTGACCTTGCCATTGCCTTATTGGGTGATTTATATAAAAACCGCATGTGAATATGCTATTAAAACTATGCTTTTGAATATTCTCAATATTCCTTTAGGTATCCTCTTGTTATGGGGAAAAATTGATTGGACACACTTATCTGTTGGTAAGTTTGTTTTAATTTATCCACTCATTTGTATTTTCTTTGGATTTTTCTGTCTCTTTACGGCTGTATATGCTAAAGGAATTGTTAGCTTTGGTAGGTTTTGGATGCGATGGGGAGCGCAGCTCTTTCTCTTTAGTGGCGCATTTTTTTCATGGTATACGCTTTATGGACTTTCCAAATTGTTTGCGCGAATTAATCTTCTCAATCCGTTAATCTATCCTTTTGAAGCAATTCATATTCCTTTGATGGGACAAGCCGGATTCATTAACTTTTGGCTTTGTGTGCTGGCAATAATTATTTTTACAATATTATTTGCTTTTATAGGTATCAGAATATTTAAAAGAAAGCTTGATTGTGTAGCTGGAGAATAAAAACCCCAAAAAAGCCCTCGATTTTTCGAGGGCTTTTTAAATAAAAAGTAGAAAGGGTAATTTGATAAATTCAAACATACGTTCTTTACATTCATGTTCCCCAAAATCGGTTGGCAAATATTCTTGCAAAAGTTTAACTAAGGTATTTTTCATCATGTTCCTCTTTAAAAATTCTGATAAAAATTATTAACTAAAAATATTGAAGGTTACTTTAACCGATAGTAACTTTTTGAGCTCCGTTTATCAATGAGTGGGATTGCCAAAAAGAGCCTAAATGATATACTTATAGAGATAAAATCATGGAGGAACCATTATGAAATTATCACAAATATTTTTATTAACTTTTCTTCTGCAAAATATATCAATTGAATGCAAACAAAAACTTATTGATCTCATTAAAATTAATCCACACATACAAACTGTAGAACTTTCTAAAGATTCTGGCAAAAAAATAAAATCAAAAGAAAGCTCTTCTTATATGGTTTCCCAACATATGGCAACGGCTTTAGAAAAAATACAAATCGATTTGGAAAAATCTGGATTAGGATTAAAACTTTATAAAATATTAGTACAAAAATCTTTTATTGCTCCTTACATGCAAAATGCCCTATTCCAAAATAGTTATGTTTTTGTGACGCTTATTGATTTAAAAACACAAAAAGAACTTCCTATGCCATCACCAGTAGGTAGCCATTCTTCTAAAAATGATAGAATTCATAAACAAAGTTGGACGCCTGAAGAATCTAAAAATTATACCTTACTTGAAATAACCATGAAAAAGTTTGGATTTGAGCCTCTACATAATTCTTGGTGGTCATTCAAGCTAGCGGATAGTCATTTGATTACATTAGTTCCTTAATTTTGAAAATTTCCAGAGACATCTTTATTCAATCAACAGACTAGATAATGCTCTGCGTAAATTTTCTGAGGCATCAAAAAAAGGTTTTGATACTGCGTATAACGGATAAGAATTAATTTTTTGGTAAACTGAATAATTGTCAGTAGAAAACCTGAGGCCATAAGAGGAATTAAGATGCGAATCCAAAAAAATTTGCATACTTTTTATTCGTTTGCTTGTGCCTGATTTGACTTCAATCGGAACTACATTGTTTTTAATTTGAACTAAATAGTCAACTTCGGCCTGACTGCCTCGTTTTTCTCTGCACCAGTAAAAAAGTCCTTCTTTGATTATCGGATCAGAATATGCCAAAATTTCTTGACCAACAAACGCTTCTACGAGCTCCCCTTTATTGATAAATGTGGCAAGCGGATCAACAAACCAAGGCGCTAGATCAAATTTTAATAAAGCTTGGCATAATCCAATATCTAAAAAAATAAGCTTAAAGTCATCTAAATCAGCTTGTGCACCCAAAGGGATACCTTGACCGGCGCTACGAACGACCCGATGCAAAATGCCAGCCATCTCTAATAATTCCAGTGCTGGCTCAAGTTCTCTTTTTTTATATTTTCCGACGCGACTATACATGAATTTTTTACTCAATTGATCAATTGCTCTTTGAAAAATTACATTAAGATATTTTGTTTGATGTTTTTTTGCATATTTTCCAAAATCTTGTTGATAAGTAGAAAGCAGATCTGCATGTACTTTTTTGGCTGACCAAGAAGTCTTTGTTTTTTCCCATTCGGTTACTGCTTCCGGCATTCCCCCTATAGCAAGATAGATTCCTAAGATTTCAAGTAATTGGGCATGTAAAGGATCACTAATGGAATCTGATATAGTATGTTGCGTAAGGGTTCGAGCCCATTCACGATGCCCAAGGGCAACCAAAAATTCAAAAAAAGATAGGGGATACATGTATAATGAAGAGACTCTTCCAACCGGTATTCCAACCTCCTCAATTGCAAAATCAAGAAGCGAACCGGCAGCTGCAACATGTAATTCGGGCATCATCTCATAAAAATATCGTAAGGCGGTGATTGCTTTGGGCGCCTGTTGAATTTCATCAAAAAAAAGTAAGGTTGTTCCAGGCGTAATCTTTTTTTGCAACAATTCTGACAGTTGATGAACAATACGATGCGGATCCAAATCCTTTTCAATAATGCTTCTGGCTCCTTCATTTAATTCCAAATTTATTTCAACAAAATGAGGGAACTTTTTTCCCAGTTCGCGCATTGCATGAGTCTTGCCAACTTGCCGCGCCCCCCTTAATAATAGAGGCTTACGACTAGCAAGATTTTTCCACTCAAGCAAAAAATAATCAATAATTCTCTTCATTTTCTCCTTTTCAACCTTTCTTCCAAAAGCTAAATGTATAAAAATCAAAGTAATTTTATCTCGAAAATGTATAAAAATCAAGGTGAAATATGGATCTTTGTGTGCGTAAATCAGGGTAAATTGCTTTGCGACTTAAGAGTTTACTAAAAATCAGTTGTATCTAGGCTCAAATGAGTCTTCAAAAAAACTCCATAATCTTATCTGCAGCTTGCTCTGGCGTTAATAAACTCGTATCGATCATCAAGTCATACGGCATATTCTGGTGAACTGATTGATAATGACTTCGCGCGTGACCTGCTGGAGATGTTCCACGCTTCTTTTCACGTTCAGTGATTACTTCTAATGGCGCCGTTACGCCAACCCATATAACGTTAAGGCCTTTTAACGCCTCCTGTAAATCAAGCAACCATTCGGGTTCATATTTGATATAATCGACGAGCAGATTATTTCCGGCGTGAGCATAAGCGGCGATTGCCCGATGCATTCCTTTAATAACTTTTCGCCCCTCTGGTCCAAAAACAGCTGTTACCATTTTGCCATCTTTATCTTCAGACGTTTCTATTGTCATAATCGTATGATGCTCTGGTTTATCATCAAGCCACATTGGTGGAATAACGCCAACATACAAATGATCGATTCCAGTCTCCAACCACGGTGTAGTCTGTTTTACTTGAAATGCTTTGACAATACTCGACTTGCCAACCGATGAAGGGCCGTTCAATATAATTACGGTTCCTGTTTTTGATTCATTAACATGTTTGTTCACACAAGCTCCTATAAAAAGGCTACTTACTATTAAAAATAAGATTTTTTCTAAATAATTCATAAAATTTTTCGAAAAGTTTAATACTGAGACACCTTTAACAACCCAGCTAATGTTAAGCCACATGCCGGAACCCCAAAATAAATAAGACTGAGTACGGTTTGAAATTTCTTTGTTACATGAGGATTATCACTTATGCCCATAATGTAAGGCATTGCACCTAATACAAGCCAAGTTGTAGAAAGTTGCGTAAGCACTGTTGATGGTTTGGTAATTGTGGGAGGTTTAACAAACACACCATTTAATTGATGATTACTCATCAACAAAAAACCGACAATTAATTTCTTTTTCATAAACAATCCTTATACCCTTTTTTTATAAATTTTTTTGCACTTCTTTATCACTGATATATTCGTTATGTTCTTTGAGATGTTGTAATTGTATATCAAGGACTTTTTGATTTATAGGTTTTGCTAAATAATTACCCCCTTTATATAGAAACCCTTCAAAAGGAAGTTTTCTCTTTTTCATTTCAGCTTGAACTGATTCCAAATGTTTTAATGTATCATCAAAGAAAATAATTTTATCTGGTTTCCAATTAATTCTATCTAAAAATGTACCAAGAACTTGTCCTTTGGTAAACGCATCGGTGAGCAAGATTCCTTTATAAAATATGGGATGACGATGTGCCGGTGAAGTTAAATGTTCAAACGCAATTTCTTTATCCCCAAAACCTTTACTAAAATCTATTCCCGCTTCCTTTAATTTTTCGTAACGCCATCTTGGAAGTGAAGGAATTATATCGCCGCCCATTGAACCGGTATTAAAAGCAGTTAAAGCTATCGTTTTGATTCCACGGTCTTGTAAATTTTTGATAG
>CAYPXP010000027.1:0-1830 GCA_964414965.1 uncultured Pseudomonadota bacterium | reverse complement strand
TTAAAAGCAGTTAAAGCTATCGTTTTGATTCCACGGTCTTGTAAATTTTTGATAGTTTCGACGATGATTGGTTCAATTATTCTTATGGCACAATCACGCAGGCTTAATGCGGTAATACGTTTAACATATTCTTTCGGATTTTCTTGTGCATCAATATGCTTTTTTATTTCTTCCCAGAAAACTTTTGCTTGCGATGTTTCATTAAACCATTTTTGAAAAATGATATGATCTGGAACAGTTAATGTTTCATCAATATCGAATATGACTAACGTCTGAGCATTTACGTGATTAAGAATTGATTCAACGTCTTTAAACGAATTAATCTCTTTAATATCTGATTTTGAAACAAAACAACCGGCTAATATAAAAACCATACATAAATTGATTTCGGTAATTTTTAAATTTTTCATCTGTTTCCTTTAATTTTACACATAATTTTTGATGATGCCGCAGGCATAAAAGAGCGTAAAAATATCTTTGCAGAGATATTATTTATTTAATTTTTCGACAATGAATGAATTAAGGCTTATTCCTTGTGAAGAGGCAGTTTGTGCAAGTTTGGCATGAAGATCTGGAGAGATACGCAATCGCAAATTTCCGGAAAATGCTTTTTGAGGTTGCTCCCCTCGTTCTTTACACCAGTCTAAATAATCATCAATCGAATCTTTGAAAGCTTTTTCAAGTTCTTTTACGCTTGTTCCTTGAAATGTTATCACATCTTTTAAACCTATTACTTCACCATGAAATAGCTTTGCTTTATCATCGTAAGTAACTTGTCCTCGATATCCTTTATAATTCATTATTTGATCCCTGCATTTTCTAAAAATCTTCGTACTGAACTAAGAGCTCCTTTATCAGTCTCTTTTTTAGGATGAGGCCTATGAAAAACCGCTTTTATTCCATTAAGTTCTATGCGAATACGTGATCCACGACCTTCTGATATTTTTGCCCCCAAATTATTAAAAAGTGATTCAATATCACTCCATTTAACACTTGATTGAACTGGAAGCTTAAATATATCTTTTAATGTTTGTTGATGTTTTTTGCCCATTTTTTTCTTTCTTCTTCATAAAAAGATGGTACCATAGGCTGAGACTGTTTTCAAATAACTTCATATAAATGTAATGATAAATTTATTCAATTATTTCTTCATAATTTTTAGTTCAAGATTTTATTTAAAATCCTTATAATATTTAATTTCTTAGATTTCATCATATTTTTCTACACACAATCAAGACGCTTGATTAAATTATATGCACCATAAACACCAATAACAATATTAAATAACCATAACATTCCGATACTGGCCCAAAAGGGTAAGTAATGTGCTTGTCCTAAAAAGACCACATGCATCGCTTCCATCGCATAAAGTAGTGGATTTATTAATGAAAGATAGGCCATTATGGGGCTAATATTTACAAGCATATGCCATGAAAATTGTGATCCGCCAAAGAAGAACATAGGAAATAAAAAGCGAATCGAAATATTATCAATCGAATGCATATCTTTCACACGGCTGGTAATAAATAGACCCAGGGCACCACAAAAGAAACTTGTCGTTATCAATGTAATCGCAAATGGAACCCATTGTATCAGCGATAAATCAAGACTCTTCCATAATATTAATTTTAAGAGCGGCATAATACAAAGTGCTGGGATCAATGCTCGTATGGCATAAAAAATGGCCTGTTTCAAGAAAAACCATGGTGCGGGAAGAGGCAAAGAAAGATAATATTGTGTTATATTATTTCCTTCTAAATCGGCCACAAACTGAACAGACGTTCCCCAACAGTCCCAGAACATACAGCTCACAATAGCACCAATACCCAT
>CAYPXP010000026.1:2106-10507 GCA_964414965.1 uncultured Pseudomonadota bacterium | reverse complement strand
TCTTGACAATGCTCAATGTGTAAATGCCCAGCTCAATGATGCTCGAATAACGACTAAGGCTTCAGCTAAAAAAGCTAATTTTACTAATGCCAATTTTACCAATGCTTTTTTGCAAGACATTGATTTCACCGGTGCCAATTTAACTAATGCCACGTTTGATAATGCAACGCTTAATGGTGCACAATTAAAAGATGCAACTCTCGAAAACACTCATTTTAATAAAACGCAACTTAATAACCTTGATATATGCTATAACATGGGAATGAATGAATGCATTACCGTATTACTTAACAGAGGCGTCAATAAATGTGATCTTAAACAGGGCTTTTTTAAAAACACACAAATTGATCTTCCTATAACAACCAATTGTGACTAATAGAATAAAAACAAACAAAACTCATATAAAAATTGCTTTGTCAGCTACTATTGTTAAACTAGATAATAGATACACTATGTCGAAAGGTTTGTATGTTTATAAAACGTTTACTTATTATTGCTAGTTGTACATCCTTTGCATTAGCTCACGTCGTAGAAATTAATGATCAAGCCAAATTCACTGAAGCGATTAAATCTGGAAAATCTGTTGTTAAATTTTATAGTGACGGCTGTCCCCCATGTAAAGCAAGTCAACCAATGTTAGACGCTTTATCTAATGACAACAATTACAAGGATATTCACTTCATCCAAGTCAATTTTCAACGTGGCCGCGCTTTAGCCGTAAAGTACGCGCGCATGTTCCCAACATTTGCATTTTTTAAAGATGGTAAAAAAGTTGGCAGCAATATTGTCGGATACGATAATAATACTCGTCAACAAATTATTGATCATATAAATTCACTTTAAAACAACTTAATTATAGAACAAGGAGCTAATAATATAGCTCCTTGTTTATTGCATAAAAATCTTTGATCAATTATATTCAAAATAATAGTAATCTAAAAGGAGATCTAATTATGTTTTCAAAATATGCCTTATGCTCATTGTTTTTATTACTTCCCGGCTGTTCTTGTGACAAAGTAAAAAAAGAAGAAAAAACAGTCGAAAAAACATTCCCCGCAATTAAAGAGATTGGCTATTTTGAAGAACTCAAAGATCACGACAAGGCTATTATTAAATTTCATGCTGACTGGTGCGGCGCTTGCACGGCATCCAAAGAACCTTTTGCAAAATTAAGCGAACAATATCCAAATATCACATTTTTTACGGTTAACGTAGACAAAGAAGGCGATTTAAAAGAAAAATTCCCTACTCAAGCGATTCCTACGTTCATATTACTTGAAAAAGGTAATAAAGTAGATAGTTTCCTCGGCTTTGACGAAGACAAATTACACGAAGGACTCAAAAAATTACTCGGAGAAAAAGTCGAAAAGGTAATTTCTTCTGAACCTACAACAGAAACACGGATCATTAAAATAAAAAACAAAGACGATTTCCAAAAAGCAATAAAGGAAAACAAAAAAGTTTTCGTTAAATTTTATGGCGATTTTTGCGGATATTGTAAAATGATTGCTCCAGATTATGAAAAATTATCTCAAGAATTTGGCGATAAAGTTAAATTTATTGAAGTTGAAATAGGTGAAGCACAAGATCTTGCACAAGAAAATGAGATTCGAGGTGTTCCAACATTTGCTTCATTTAAAAATGGTAAAAAAAATGGCAGCTTCAGTGGCGCTAATAAAGAGAAACTGCAAACTACCATAAAAGAACTTGCTGATGAAGATTAATTTTTAATTATCAATAGATTAAAGGAGATTGTTAACGTTAACAATCTCCTTTTTTATTCAAAAAGGGGAATCTGTTCATGAGAATTTTTATTTTACTATTTATGGTTGAAGTATTACCAATTTCATATGATTTGAATAAACTCACTATAGATCAAAAAATAGGCCAACTCTTTGCAATCTCAATACCATTACCTTCATCGCAAGCAATGGTAAAAAAATTATGTGATCTTATTAATACACATCATATAGGAAGCGTTCTTCTTGATCGCAAAGGAACAATCAAGCAACAAATTCGTATTGTTAATTCAATTATCAAAGAGTGCCATATTCAACCACTGTTATTAGAAGATCTCGAATACGGACTTTCCATGCGTCTCTATGATAGTGTTAAATTCCCCCTATCATTAACGTGTGGCGCAATCCAGGATGATAACCTTATCTATCAAATGGCTCAAGAAATTGGACGTCAATGCAAATTACTTGGTGTAGATATTAATTTAGCCCCAGTTCTTGATATCAATTACAATGCTTCAAACTCGTTAGCAGAACGTTCATATGGTAAAAGTGAAGAAAATGTTATGCGTAAAGGCAAAATGTATATCACCGGCATGCTCAGCCAAGGTGTTTATCCTTGTGCCAAACACTTTCCAGGCCACGGCGATAGTAATATTGATCCACATCTTGGCTTTCCAACAGTAGATCATACTAAACGACGATTAACTATTGAACTTTTTCCTTTCAAACACATTGCTAATATTACTCCTTGCATAATGCCAGGCCATATTTGTGTAACAGCCTATGATAATCGTCCAAAATATTGCGCCACAATCTCAAAACCAATAATTAAGGATCTTCTTAAAAAACAGCTCAATTTCAATGGCCTTATCATCTCAGATGCTCTACGTATGAAAGCACTCGCTCAATCATTTGATAATGAAACCATTGTTCGCGAAAGTTTTAATGCCGGCGTTGATATTTTATTATGTCCACCATCAATTATTAATGGTATTCAAACAATTAAAAAGGGACTTGCTGATGGCACTATTAGTGAATCAGAAATTAATGAACACGTTCAAAAAATATTAACTATTAAAAAAACCTTAGGAACATTTGATAAAAAAGAAATCGATATTGAAGATTGCATTAAAAAAATCAAATTACCGACTACTTATCAGATCAAGAAAAATTTATATGAACAAGCTATTACCCTAATAAAAAACCAAAACAATCAACTCCCTTTAACTGATTTAGAAAATGTTGCCTATATACAAATTGGCGGAACATTTGATAGCCCCTTTTATCAACAATTACAAACTCATAACACTGAACTCATAAATAATCTTTTGCCAGCGTCACCAGCAGGATATGACATCAATGAATTGATTTATCAACTTGAATCTATTAATACGGTTATTGTTAGTCTCATGTGTATGAACACGGTAGAAAATCAACAATTTGGTATTAGTGAAGTAACCCGCGAATTAATTAAACAAATTAAAAAACTTAAAAAAGTAATTTTGGTTATTTTCGGAACACCCTATAGCCTACAATATTTTGAAGATATACCTACCATCATTATGGCTTATGAAGATGATCCAGATGCTCAAATAGCTGCAGCACAAATAGTAACCGGGAAGCTTACCGCACGCGGCAAACTCCCCGTCTCCGTTTCAGAAAAATTCCCAGAAGGGTTAGGATTATAGCGAAACGAGCAATAAGGCTATAACAGACATCAATTTAATTAAAATATTCAAGGCTGGACCGGATGTATCTTTAAAAGGATCACCGACGGTATCACCAGTAACAGCTGCTTTATGTGTGTCAGATCCTTTACCACCCAAATTACCGGCCTCTATAAATTTCTTGGCATTATCCCAAGCACCACCACCGTTTGCCATCATAAGGGCTAACAAAACACCGACTGATGTAGCACCAACGAGTAATCCACCTAAAGACTTAGTTCCGAGAATATAGTAAACCAAAATAGGACTTAAAATCGTTATCAATCCGGGCAAAATCATTTCACGCAAAGCTGCCTTCGTACTAATGCTAATACAACGCGCATAATCAGGTTCAGCTTGTCCCGTCATAATTCCTTTAATTGCTTTAAATTGACGACGAACTTCAAGAACCATTTGTAATGCTGCTGAACCAACTGAACGCATAGTTAAAGCGGAAATTAAGAATGGCAATGTACCACCAACAAAAAGTCCTACCATAATCTTTGGATCGAGTAAGTCCAAAACTTGAAGATGGGCTTCTTGTGCATATGCTGAAAACAATGCCAAAGCAGTTAATAATGCAGAACCAATGGCAAAACCCTTACCCATTGCAGCTGTTGTATTTCCAAGAGAATCCAATTTATCAGTAATTTTACGTACTTTAGGATCAAATCCTGCCATTTCAGCAATACCCCCAGCGTTATCAGCAATTGGGCCATAAGCATCAACAGTCATCGTAATACCAACCGTTGCCAACATTGAAACAGCTGCGATTGAAATACCGTATAACCCACCGCCAAAAACAAACGCTAATAACACTGCCGCAGATAAAATAATAACAGGAGCTACGGTCGACTCCATACCAATCGATAAGCCATAAATAATATTTGTTGCTGCGCCAGAACGAGATGCATCAGCTAAATCATGGACTGGTTTGCCAGCAGTATAATATTCGGTTACTAAACCGATCATAACGCCTGACAAACAACCGATAACAATAGCATAAAAAAGTGCATATTCTAAACCAACATATCTAAGATATCCAAAAGATCCTACCAGCAAGAATCCAATTGCCAAATAAGTTGCATTACGCAACATAGTAGCTGGACTTAATTTGAATAAAGAGCTAACCAATAATGCTAAAATAGAACCAACAAGACCTATAGTAGATAACATTAATGGCAGAATTACATAACTTAATGAGTTAACAGTATAAATATTAATAGCTAAAATCATCGCGGAGATCATAGCTCCAACATAAGATTCATAAATGTCAGCTCCCATTCCAGCCGTATCTCCAACACAATCACCAACATTGTCAGCAATTACCGCTGGATTACGTGGATCATCTTCAGGGATGCCTGCCTCAAGCTTACCGACCAAGTCGGCACCAACGTCAGCAGATTTAGTATAAATACCACCGCCAACACGAGCAAAAAAGGCTACTAAACTACCACCCAAACCGAAACTGGTAATTAATTTTACAAAATTTGATTGACCAAAAAAGAAATAAAATAAAAGGCCAAGTCCTAAAAGACCAAAACTTGCAACGGAAAATCCCATAACGCCGCCGCCAAAAAATGCTTGTAAAAATGCTTTATGTTCACTTTCATCTTTTGCAGCCATAGTAGTACGAACATTTGCCGCCGTTGCAGCTCGCATACCAATAAAGCCTGTTGTCATTGAAAAAGCTGCACCTAAGACAAAGGTCATTGCAGCTATTGGCGACTTACCTAAAAATGCTAAAACTAACGCACCAATAAGAATTACGATTGCTATAATTCTGTATTCTTCGCGTAAAAATGTCATTGCTCCTTGACGAATTGCATCAGCAATTTTCTGAGCTTTTGCGTTGGTAACTTTAATGCGTAAAATGCTATTAAAAAGATACACAACCATGGCAAGTCCTAAAGCACTCACCCCTACAAACACCTGATAGTATTGCATTGTTAACCTTTCGTTAAAAGATACAAAAAAACCGTTAATTAACGGCCTTTTTTAGCTTATCTAATTTTATAAGATTGTAAAGATTTTATATCATTATCATGCAAGAAAAAGATGAGCCAATCGCATTATTGCTTCTCAAAATCTGTCAGAAGATAAATTAATCTACTTTTAATGCATAACAATATTTATGGTTTTCCCGTCAAAAAAATCTTTTATATTTTCCATAGTACAATCAAGAATGCGTTTGCGAGCTTCAATAGTATTAAAGGCATTGTGAGGAGTTACAATAACGCGTGGATGTTCAATTAAATAATGGTTAGCTAAAACTGTTTGCAAAATTTGCGCATTAGGATGCTCTTCTAATAAGAGAGAAACCTCATGTTCCATATCACCTTCTTCTTCAAGCACATCTAATCCGGCTCCCATAAAAATATCGTCTTGTAAACCTCTTACTAAGGCAGCTGTTTCAACAATAGGCCCACGAGAAGTATTAATTAAAAGATTACCTTTTTTAATCTTTTTAATTGATTTCATATTTATAAGATGATGAGTCGCTTTATTATACGGTACATGCAACGTAATAATATCAGATTGAGCCAATAGTTCATCAAAAGCAACATAGGTACAACCAGTTTGCGCAACAAGTTGTTCATTAGGCTTAATGTCAAAGGCAAGAACATTCATATCAAATGCCGTTCCAATCTTTACCACATGAGAACCAATATCTCCGGTTCCAACAACACCTAATGTTTTACCAGCTAAATCAGAACCCACTAAATTTTTTCGAGAAAAATTGCCATTGCGAAGTTGTTCATATGCATCATATAGCTTACGCAATACCATAATCATCAACCCAAATGCATATTCGGCTACCGTGTTTTTCCCATATGAAGGCGCATAGCAAATCTGTATATCACGTTCATGAGCTGCATTAAGATCAATATGATTAAACCCTGTGGAACGCGTTGCGATTAACTTTAAATTGGAAAATTTTTCTAAAAATTTTTTATCAACCGGAGAATCAACGAATACACAAAGTATATCGGCATCACTTGTCGACAACTCTGGATGATCACGCGTAGTTCCTTGCAGAAATGTTATTTGAAAATTGTTTAAAATCTTTTGAAGATATTCTTTTTCCCATTCTAACCCATAAAAACAGAGAATTTTGTACATCTCATCCTTTAGTCTTTTTATTGACTTTACTATGGCGTTTGCAAAAATTAAAACAAAGAAAAGCTAAAGGAGAATTTTAATGAGCACTTTCCTTATAATTGGAAATCAAATATTACTTAATACTCAACAATTTATATTTTTTCTTCTTGCATGGCTTAAACTCTTTTTTGAAGTTGCAGGAATTCTTATTGTTCTTATTGGAGCCTTGAGAGCTTGGTATAAAAGTAATCATGGCATGTTCTCATTCAACTGCTCACTCAAACAATATATTATTTTTAGAACAGAACTTGGCAATGCTATTATTGCGGGATTAGAAATGTTTATTGCCGCTGATGTTGTTTCGACCATGCTTAAGACTGACTACCTCAATCTCAGTATCATTCTTTTTTTAGTAATTATTCGCACTGCATTAAGCTTCTTTTTGAGTAAAGAGTTACAAATGATCAAGCAGCAAGATAAGTAATTTTTATATCAAACTCAAAACAACTTCACGATCATTATGATGCAAACAGACTGTCCCAATCGTTTGCGTTATTTCATGCCCTTTGCCTAAAACAGCGATAATATCACCCGCACATGACTTTTGATATGCATATTTTATCGCTTGTGCTCGATCGGGCTCGCGATATATTTTCAAACGCTCGATAGCTGTACAATCAGCAATAATATCATCCATAATTTTTTGAGGATCATCTGCTCGAGGATTGTCATTAGTCAATATTATTTCATCAGCATATTGAGCCGCAGCCTTGCCCATCATCGGCCGCTTTTCTTTGTCTTTTCCTCCACCAGCACCAAAAATTACATACAATTTTTGAGTCTGCTCTTTAAGCATGGGCAATATACTTGCATATGCTTGTGGTGTATGAGCATAATCGATAACTATCCAAGCATTATTGGGCAATCGATATCGCTCTAATCTTCCGGGCGCTCCATTAAATTGTTCAATTCCCAAAGCTACTTTTTCCAAGGAAAGACCTAATTGATCTGCAAGCGCCACGACGCCGACAATATTTTGTGCATTATATAAACCAGTCAATGGCGTCTGAAATTGCTTCCATTCTCTTTTTATCTTTATTTCCAACAATTGTTTTGAAAATGTCTGCTGTAATGAAACAAACTGATAATCAGTATGAATTTTTTTACTACTAGTTAATGCCTGTGGAAATAGTTGTTTTACACGCTCACCCCAAGAATTATCAACATTAACTATCAAAGGGGCCTCTTTTTTATTTTGTTTTAAAATGGCACATTTAGTTTCAAAATATTCTTCAAGCGTTTTATATCGCTCGCCATGTTCACGAGCCAAATTAGTAAAAATTAGACCATCAAATGATAACCCTTCAATACGATTATACGTAATGGCTTGCGCTGAAAGTTCAATAACGACATACTCAATTTCTTGTTGAACACATTGATCAAGAAAATAATGTAAATAGTCTGGTTTAGGTGTTGTTAATGAAGCTAAAGTAACCTGTTCAGTGAGAATATGCTCAACACCACTTAATAATGCTACACGCTTACCAGCTGCTTTCAATGCGTAAAAGAGTAAGTAGGCACTGGTTGTCTTGCCGTCGGTTCCGGTAACGCCAACCAATTTTAGTTTTTGTGCCGGATATCCATATGCTTGTGCACTCAATTCAGCCAATGCCTTTCTTACTTGAGGAACAGAAGTTATTAAAATATTTTTTTGTTTAATTAATAAACGGATATTTTCAGACATAGTTATTGAAGCTTCAACAACTATGCGCGTTGCTCCGCGCTCAATAGCTTGCTCAATAAAAAGAGATCCATCAGCTTTTTCGCCTGGAATAGAAACATAGGTAGATCCAA
>CAYPXP010000026.1:0-2006 GCA_964414965.1 uncultured Pseudomonadota bacterium | reverse complement strand
ACCCAGCCACCATAGATACCAAATACTGTTTCATATGCCGAAACGGCTAACGCTGATCCAATGGCGCCAGAATTCCAAACTCCTGATGCAATTACCATCAGGGCAACAAGAAAACAGACTAGAAATGAACTTATAAAAACACCAATCATCGACATAATTGAATCTGCTACCGGCTTTTTACTTCCACTTGCACCAAAAAATAATGCAGCTGTACCAAGACCAGCTTCATTAGAATTAAGCGTACGCGATAAGCCCCATCTTATTGCTTGTTGTAACGTAAAGCCAATTGTTCCACCCGCAAAAGCAGTATAAGAAAATGCAGAACTAAAAATAAGTTTTAACGTCGGAATAAGCATCTGATAATGATAGGTCAACACAATAATAGCTGAAACAAAAAAAACAATTACTTTAAATGGTGTTAATCGATCAGAAAGATACAAAATTCGTTTGGCGCCACCCATAACGGCATAGGCTAAAAACAATGTTATACCAATGGCAACAAACCAATGATTTATTCCCCATGTGCTATTGATAGCATCACCTATTGAATTGGCCTGCATAGCATTACCACTCGTAAGCGCATAAAAATAAAAAAGTAAGGCAAACACATAAGGCATAAATGTCTTACCTGGCAAATGACTTAAATAGGCAATTGGTCCACCACGAACGCCGCGCATTTCATGTTTATCAAAGTAGATACCCAAATAAACTTCAGCAAAACGTATCGCCATTCCAAAAAAACCGGCAACTAATATCCAAAACGCTGCGCCAGGACCGCCATAAGCGATACCAAGAGCAATGCCACCAATATTTCCATTTCCTATACTAGTGCCTAACGCACCAAGAAACGCTTGTAGTGGTGTAAGCGCTGCTGTTTTAACAGCACCTAATTCTTCTTTTTTAGGGAACAAAAGCAACTGCCATGCTTTAAAAAAACAACGAACTTGCACAAATGAAGTGGCGAAAGAAACGAGCAACCCGGTAACAATCATAATAATAATAAGTGGCCAACCCCAAAGAGAATTGCCTAAAGAGAGCAACAGATTATTTAAATTCATTTATGTTCCTTTATTTGCAAACCTTAAAAGATTTTCGTAAACTGATTTTTTCTAAACTAATGCAATTCAAGGGAAAAATAATGAAGATTATAGCATTGGATTTGGGCGATGTACATACGGGAGTCGCAAATGCTGATGACTTAGGTCTTTTCGCAACACCCTTAACAACAGTACCAACGACACAGCTAAACTCTTGGCTTGAACAATTAATCAGCAAAGAATCAATTAAAACCATTGTCGTTGGCTATCCGCAAACACTCAAAGGAACCGAGAGTGAACAAACCAGAAAAGTTCTTTACCTAAAAGATCAATTAGCACAACAATTTCCAACAATAAAATGGATTTTATGGGATGAACGACTCACCAGCAAACAAGCTCAATCATTCAAATCAAAAAGAATTAAAAAAGATAAAAATCGTGAACATGCAATTGCAGCAGCTCTGATTTTACAAACATACTTAGAATCACTCCGCTTCTAACTTCCGCCGGAAAGAGATTGACAAATCAAGATACAATTTTCTACATTAAAAGAAGTTAATGAAGAAATCGATAAAGGTAGGTGAGATTAGCGTACTTCAAAATTGTGGGCATCTTGCATAAAGTAAGCGCGCAATCAAAGGGAGGAGTAGACATAATGAAATGTCGCAAGTGCTCGGGGCTCATGATCAAGCAGTCCTTCTTTGACAATTTTCTCAATTTCGAGGGATGGAAATGTTTAAATTGTGGTAGAATTATAACTCGAAAGGAAAAAACGATCGAATTTGACGCATTTAGTATTTTTTATCAACAACAAAAATGCAAAAAAGTTCGCTAACTAAGTTCTATGATTAAATCATTAATTACACAATCAACATATAACGAAATTCAAATTGGACTCTTTGTAGACCATTCTTTGCAAGAACAAATCCATATTCCCAAAACTGAAGCAAGTAAGTTGCTCATTCTCTC
>CAYPXP010000025.1:0-10662 GCA_964414965.1 uncultured Pseudomonadota bacterium | reverse complement strand
TGTCAGCCGTAACCTTAGTGAAGGTTGAAGCGTAGTCGGGGGTTTCATCGAACGCGTCACACTTGCTTAGATCGAGTTCACGTTACTATAACAAAAAGGGATGTATTTCTGAATAAAACACATCCCTTAAAAATTGTAAAAATAAATCTATTCTAATGGCTCTCTATAAGGATCTGGCTCTTTACGTGCATCTAGTCGTTTACCCTTTTTCTTATTAATCCCTTTAATAAGAACACTAAAAACATTATCAATTAGAGCATAAATATCTTTACCAGAAGTTTGTGCTCGTTCATGATAATCAGCACAATGCAAACGTAATTCAACGGCATGTTGCTGATGAATTCGTTCAGCCTCTAAAATAATTTCTAATTTTTTGGGTTCCCGCTCTTTACTTAACAAACGATCTAGTTTTGCAACTTTCTCATTTACATATTTTTCAATCGTTGGAGATGATTCCATATTGCGAAAAGTGATCTTCGTTTCCATAACCAGCGTCCTTTTTGTATTGAGGATTACCCCAATACCTTACTCAGAACAAACATTTTTTGCAAAGGCTATTTCTTCGCCCTCTTTATTGAACAATAAATTTTATAGGAACCGATTTAAGTTCATGAGCCGAACGCAATACACGATCAAAATAGGCCAATTCACGTTCACCAAAAAATTTAGAAAAATTTACATGTAAAGAAATTTGAGGTGGCCCACTTTTTAGCTGTTTGGCATCACGCAATTTTAATTGATGCTCTTGTTTATATAATGGACGACGCATGAGTCCTTCTTTAAAAAGACGCGTTAACTCATCAGTTGAAAATTCAATCATATATCGATGCCACACTTTATCGATCAATGGCAAAATTTTATGAATATTTTTACCATTTTTACATGAAATTTTAAGCATCTCTAACTTATGATAAAAGAATTTATATTCATCAAGATGATACTTCCAGCCTTCTTTCGCATAGTCATTGATCAAGTCTTCTTTATTAATTAATAGAATAAGAGCTTTCCCCTCTTCCCACGCATAAAAAGCCAACTTTAATTCTTGATCCGTTAGACGTCCTTCTTGTGCATCAACAAGCAACAAGACTATATCTGACGTCCTAACTGCTTGCATTGAGCTTTTTACCATCAATTCTTCAAGCTCTTCGTTAACACTTTTTTTACGACGAACACCAGCGGTATCAGTTAACTCAATTGTTTGTGAATTAAATTGAATAGCTTCAGTTATCGCTTCACGTGTTGTTCCAGCAACATCCGTTACAATAGAACGCTCTTCCTTAAGCAATATGTTCATGAGAGACGACTTGCCGATATTTGGTTTTCCCAGTAAGGTAACCCTACAAACACGTTCTTTTTCTTTTGTTTCAATCGTTGTATGAGGAATTAATGTTACAATAATATCAAGAAGTTCATCAACACCGGTACTATGTTCAGCTGAAATAGCTTGTATATATTCAAATCCAAGTCGACTACATTCACCAATATTTTCTTGCGTAATTTTTTTATCAACTTTATTAACAACCACAATTACCGGTCTTTTTGTTTTATGTAATCGTTTAGCTAATTCCAGCTCCTCAGAAGTAAGCCCAACTGAACCATCGATCATAAACAATATTACATCTGCATGTTCAGTTAAATTAAGAGCCTGTGTTCGAACCTGTTCAAGAATAGGATCATCAAGCTTTTTGAGACTAATCCCCCCTGTATCAAGCAACGTAAAAGGCACTTGATTCCAAATAACATCTTCACGCAAAAAATCACGTGTAACGCCTTCATAATCAAGCATTAAAGGTGCAGTCTTGTGAGCAATACGATTGAATAATGTTGATTTGCCAACATTCATTCTGCCAATAAGTACTACCTGTGGTAATTTATTCATCAATTTTCTCTTGTTTTTGTTCAGGTAACTGAATTACGGTTCCTGGAAAATAGTCTAATAATTTATTTGTTAAGGGCCAATGATCTTTATCAGAGACATCAACTTTAATGCCACCTACGATGTTTTTCCTGGGAAAATTTAGGCGTTGCTCATGAACAACCTCCGGAGTAACCGGAGGACATTCTACCTTTTTTTTTACGTCACTTTCAGGTTGTCCGATCATATCAAATGAAATTTTCAATTCAACTTCTGAATTAAAGGCTTTTATCAATAATGGACGCCATTTTACCTTTAATTGTTCAAGTGTATCATTAAATAAACATAAACGTGGCGCAAAACGAACATGAATACCAGAATCTTCAGCAACTAATACCGCCTGTTTAAAAATTGAGCTCAATAACGGCTCATTCAACTGATCTATCTCTTTTAAGAATAAAGCCCAAGGACCAACTTCAACAACTAACTCTTTTTTTTTTGATTCTTCAATAATCTTTACGTATTCAGCCTTTTTTTCTTTTTGCGCAACAACAGCTAATTTCTCTGCCTCTTTATGTTCCAATGCTGGCACCTGGCTATCGCCATGAATATGATGCCACACTTGAACAAAAAATAACTGTAAGAAAGTAGCCTTATGAACCGTCTTCAAAAAAGTCATTTCATGTTGAGAAAAAAATTCAAACATCAAGACAAGTGATGAAACCGAAATAGATGATAATTGCTTCTGAATAGGCTCAGGAGAACAGACATAATCTTGTGGAACAACACCATGTTTCAACCATAAAACTGTATGAATCAAACTCAAAAACCGCTGCCAAATAAAATCAATATTATACTGAACACAATTAAGATCTTCTACCGCCTGAATTACTTCAGCAAGTGATCCAGCATTAACAATAGTAATCAACAAATGATAGAGCTTTTCTTCAGGAATATAGCCAAGAACCTGCAATGTCTCTTCTTTTCCTACGCGTTTTGCACTAAAAGAGACTTGCTCTAAAAGATTAAGAGCATCACGAACCGATCCTCCAGTCTCTTTGATAATCAGATCTAACCCTTGAGGCTCATAGGCAATCTGTTCTTCTTGGCAAATATGAATAAGATGATCACGCAATACCTGTTGATCAACGGCATTAAAAAATAGTTGAAAACAACGAGAACGAACCGTATCGATAATTTTATGCTCATCAGTGGTTGCCAAAATAAAAAAAACTGATGCTGGCGGCTCTTCTAAAATTTTTAAAAACGCATTAAATGCAGCCTTGCTCAACATATGTGCTTCATCAATTAAATAAATCTTTTTTCGCCCTAATAATGGCAGTAATGTTGATGCCTCTATAATCTGGCGCACATTATCAACACCCGTATGTGAAGCAGCATCCATCTCAATAAAATCAGGATGTCTTCCCTGTAACATTGCTTTACAAGAATCACATTGCAGACATGGAACAATAAATTTTTTAGGATTTTGTTGAAAATCGGCTAACCGCTCGCAATTGGCAGCAGCTGCAAAAACACGCGCAGTAGTCGTTTTTCCACACCCATGCTTACCGGCAAATAAATATACGGGAAAAAACTTACCAAGAAAGAGTGCGTTCTTTAAAATACGAATCGAAAGATCTTGTCCAACTATACGATCAAACTGCTGAGATCGCCATTTACGAGCTAAATTTAATTGAATATCACTCATGAGTCTTCTCAATGATGCAAATAATACGGGAAGATGCAATACAATTCTTTCACATGGCTGCTGCTTCTTTTCAGACCTGACAGATTACATCTAAAAGAGATTTATCACATCTTCCCAACTTTTATTTCACTAGTATCAGTTTACTGTGATTTGAGGTTTTTATCAAACTAAACTAATCATTTCTGAATTTCCATGATTTAAGCATATCAAAAATAGTAGCCGTACATTGCGCATATAAAAATGGAGCCTTTAGACCATCATGGATGGTTATCGTATAGGCATAAGACTCACTTTCAAAATAAATTATAGTCCATCCAACATCTATGATGGTCCATGCTTGAGCAGAAGCACCATCAACCTTAAACTCCGTTATCTCCCATGCATCATTATCAGAAAAATCTTCTCCCAACTGTAATTTCAACATTTCCATTGGATTCTCTGCGGTTTTTCTTTTTATGGAAATTACAAAATTAGGCAATATGCATTTCCATAATTGCTGCTGATATGTCTTATCAGCCCCCGCATTATCCATGGAAGATTCATCAAATTTGAACGTATAAAAAACTTCATCATTCCACCACAACTTTGCTGATATTGTTTTAACAACTCTATAAGATTCGGGTACTTCTACTGAAAAGCTTTTACCAAAATAACGTTCAGCATGTAGTTGAGCAAGAAAAGTGGCTAATAAGACGAATGTTAGCTTTTTATACATAAAAACTCCTAAGTTAAAAATTAAGTTGTTACGTTATTAATATATTAATCCACCTAATTGTAACCACCTTCAGACTATTTGCAACAGCTTAATTTTTAATCATCGCCATGATTAAGGCGATATTCAATTTCGCTATTCCAGGCCTCTTCTTCAGTATCACTACTACTGTCACTAGATTCAGGCCACCTCGTCAAAACATAACGCACCATATCTTCAACCTCAGGGGAAGATGAGCGATTGTTTGGATCTGGCGACACAGATTGGTTATTATTCATTGCGCCTAAAGAAAACAACGTCAAACTAATCAAAACAAGCGATAACTTATTCATACAACCTTTCAATATTCCTATATATACATACATAGCTAGTATAACAAATAATAAAGTAGAAAATAATTTATTATTTTGACCTTATCTTAAAAATAGTGTGAGTAATCTACCATCGACCTTGCCGGTAGTTAACACAAATAAAAACCAATATTTCTATATATTTTAAGAATATCGCATATTGCAAATTGTTTTAATTTACCCTACAGTA
This sequence comes from uncultured Pseudomonadota bacterium, assembly GCA_964414965.1. Classification (GTDB taxonomy): domain Bacteria; phylum Babelota; class Babeliae; order Babelales; family UBA12409; genus UBA12409. The sequence goes on along the minus strand of CAYPXP010000025.1, from coordinate 5,844 downwards.
ACAATATCAGGAGGTTTTCTGCGGTTATAAGGGACAAATACCATGCTTATAAAACGTTTAAAAGATAACTGGAAGGCCGGCCTCACGGTCGCGCTCGTTTCTATTCCACTTTCGATTTCATTAGCAGTTGCTTCAGATTCATCACCAACCGCTGGCATTATTACCGCTATTTGGGCCGGATTAATTGCTTCATTCTTTGGCGGAAGTAATTTTAATATTGTTGGGCCCACCGGCGCCTTATCCGGCATTGTAGCAACGTATGGCTTTATGTATGGAATGAATGCACTTTCATTTCTCACTATTATGACGGGTATTTTTATAATAGCCGCTTACTTTTTAAAACTCGAACGTTATCTCATCTTCATCCCTTCAAGCGTCATCCACGGTTTTACATTAGGGATTGCTTTCGTTATTGGGTTAGGACAACTCAATTATGCCCTCGGCTTAAAGAACTTGCCTCACCATGAAGAGCTATTAGCTAATGTCATTGAGTCATGTAAGCATTTACCCGAAGCTTCAATTATTGCTATTCTCATATTTCTATCTTCTTTTATAGGGCTCCTCTTATTGCGCCATTATATGCGATATCTTCCCGGCGCAATTTTACTTACACCTATTGGTATTGCCATCGGTTATTTCAGCAAAACAGGTATCTTGCCACTTTCGATCGAAACCCTTGGTGACCGATTCTCAGATGTATCATTTAAATTATTTATGAAACCAGACTTATCATGGCATCCTCATGTTATTCAAACGGCAATCATCGTTGCTCTTATTGCCATCTTAGAAACAATGCTCTCAGCAAAAATAGCAGACAGCATGACCCACACCAAACATAATCAACGAAAAGAAATGTTAGGTCTCGGCCTCGCTAATCTGGCAAGTGGGCTCATGGGCGGAATTCCAGCAACCGCTGCGTTAGCGCGAACATCTCTTAATATAAAAACACATGCAACAAATAAATTGGCTGCAACGCTTAATGCTGTTTTCATTACCCTTATATCATTTTTCTTATTAAGTTTTTTCAATTACATTCCTTTAACCGTTATCGCTGCTATATTAGTATTTGTCGCTGTTCAAATGATCGAAGCTGAACATTTTTTTAACTTTTTTAGATATGAACAGGTCAATTTCTGGATCTCAATAGGTGTTGCATTTATTACTATTTATAAAGATCCCATTGCTGGCATTTTAGTCGGATCAACACTTTCATTGCTCTTTCTTATAGACAAAATTGCAAAAGGACAATGTGATATAAAAATTAATAAACGCATTGATGGTTCACGTTATTTGGGCGAAGAAACTAAAATATTAGATAAAAATAGCGACATTTTAATGTATTCACTCAAAGGCAAGCTCTGCTATATCAATAGTCGTGCGCATGTTCAACGCTTTGAAAATGATCTTACTAAATACACCTATATTCTTTTAAATTTACAAGAAATATACTTTATCGATTTAGATGGCAGTGCCGCTCTAGATGAAATAATAGAACGCGCAGAAAAAAATGGCCAAAAACTCGTAATTGTTACTGGTGCCCAACATATAGCAAACCTACTCGAACAAACCTCACATGAATATCAAAAACTTAAAAAGGATGGCTTCACCTTTAACAATATTCCAGACGCCATGCATTTTTTAGAAAGTGATTATCAAAATCACCTCAATACAAGCGATGTATAATTTTTTCATTTTCTAGACATCCCGTTTTTATTTTCTTGAAATGATTTATACTAATCATCACAAAACGTTTCTTTCTAAAAGGAAAATTTCATGAATAATAATGATTTGATATTACCGGCAAATCCAACGCTTAATGATTTTCATGAATATACAAAAAACTTAGAAATTGTTAGAGAATTTGATGATGAACAACTCATAGACAAATGCTTACTTCTTGGGGAAGAAGTTGGTGAACTTTTTAAAGCCGTACGCAAATTGCAAGGAATTAAAATCGATCAAAACTCAAAATTTGGTACTATTAAAGAAGAATTAGCTGATATTTTTCTCTATCTTCTTGCTATCGCTAATCGTTGCGACATCAATTTAGAAGATGCCTTTCGAGAAAAAGAAGATTTGAATAAAAAACGCATCTGGATAAAACATCAAAGTGAAAAGAATGTTTAACCAATAAATAGGAGTTCTTTATGAAGAACTATTATTCCTTAATCTTAGCCTTAAGTGCTACTTATGGCGCAACGTGCTGCGGCGCCAACTGCTGCCAATCATGTTGCTGCCAATCAAATGATTGCAAATCAAACTGCTGCCAACCTCAAAAAAAATATTCTCAAAATAAAAACCCACTAATTATTCAACCAACAAAAGTCGTTTCGCCAGAACTTAAGAAATTAACCGATACTGAAATTAAAGATTTGGTTAAACAATCTTATAGTGTTGTTGCTGAATCCTCCTGTGCCTGTTCAGGCGGCTGCTGTTCTAGCGGCGGTTGTTGTGGTGGTGGCGCTGATTTATCACAGTATATTGGTTATACAGCAGAAGAGCTCGCTACTATTCCTGATGCCAATCTTGGTCTGGGATGTGGCCACCCCATTAAACTTGGCGAAATCAAAGAAGGCGACACCATTCTCGATCTTGGTTCGGGAGCTGGCATAGACTGTTTCTTAGCAGCTCGCAAGGTTGGCGCCACGGGAAGCGTAATCGGTGTTGACATGACTGATGCTATGTTAAAAAAAGCTCGCGAAAATGCCCAAAAATATGGCTTTAAAAATGTAGAATTCAGAAAAGGTGATATCGAACAACTTCCGATTGCAAATAGTTCAATTGATATCATTATCAGTAATTGTGTTATAAATCTTGCCCCCGATAAAACGAAGGTATTTAACGAAGCTTATCGCGTTCTCAAATCAGGCGGCAAAATGTATGTTTCTGATGTTGTTTTACTCAAGGAATTGAGCAAAGAGCAACGCAATGATGCAAATCTCATTTGTGAATGTATAGGCGGAGCGTTGTTGGAAAGCGACTACATCGATAAATTAAATCAAGCAGGGTTTACCGTCCAAATAGTTGATGAAGATAAAGAAATTTGCGAAAAATGGTTCAATCACACCGAATTACCAATAGCAAGTCTCAAATTTATCGCTTTCAAAAAATAATAGTTATAAAGAAAAAGGAGAGGGTGTTAAACCCTCTCCTTTTTTACGACAATGAATGCCAATATAAAAACAATATATTCTATTTTTTTGCCCAACGTTTAAGTGTTGGAAGAAGATCTTTCACTTGATCAATTATATCTTGCGGTACATTTTTCTCTTCCATCATTTCAACGAGTTTATTACTCATCTGATCAAGTGTTATATCAGGATTAAGAAATTTGCCTTCGCTATAACAATACATACAATAGTCGCAACTTTGGGATTTATCAGCTTCAGTACCACAGTCTTTACATCCTTGCATCGGCATGGCACAACTTTGACAAATACGATAATCTTCACAACAACTACAATTCATAAAAGCTCCCAATTTTACCTTTTTCTTTGTTTCTTGCCCAAAAGAATAACAGCTGCCAACTCAATACTATAAGCTATAACACGTAAAAAAACTAAGAACCTATCAAATTGCGTTATTTGCATGAGATAGGCAATTCTAGGTATAATATAAAAAATATAGGAAATACCAATTAATAAAGCTGGTACCGATCCATTCTTTTTATAAGCTAAAAAACCTATAATCATAACGATGAAGCTCATAACTAAACTAACAAAAGAAATATCCCAAAAAACCATAGCTACTCCTCAAAATTCTTATAAAATCCATTTTAAATATTATCTTTTTTTATTATTTAACAATAATAAAACTACAGCCAACAACTCGCAAACATAACTAATTATGCGTAAAACAAGCGTAATATATTCAATTAAAAACGATGGGTACATGAAGGTAAAACGTGGCAACATAAAAAAAAGATACGAAAAAGCAATTAACAATGCTGGCTTAGAACCCTTCTTCTCATAAACCCACAGACCAACCACGATTACTAAAAGTTCCATAAGTGCGTTAATCCCAGCTAATCCCCATAAAATCATTTTTGCTCCTATTCTCATTTTTATTATCTTATGGTCACTTTACTACAAAAATAAACTTTTGCTAATCATAAAAAAGGGATCTCTTTGAATAATTTCAAAGAGATCCCTTTTAATCTATTAATAAAATAAGTTATTATTTTTCACTAGTCTTTGTGAAAACTTGAACAGACTTATTTTCAAATAAAATGATTTCAAGATGGTGGAGAGAGAGGGATTCGAACCCTCGATGCCTCTTGCGAGACATACACGATTTCCAATCGTGCTCATTCGACCACTCTGACATCTCTCCTTTTAAAATTCTTTCTTTTCTTTTTTCAAAATTTTATCAGAAGATGTTGGCGTTAAACCTTCTTCATCTTTAGTAATCTTTACTATCTTTTTCTTGGCCTTTTTTTGCTCAAGGCTATCAAATTCATCTTCCTCAGCAACCTCTACACCAATAACGTCTTCTTGAACTGGTGCAGCCACTTTTTTAGCCGCTTCAACAGCTTTATCTGCTTTTGCTTTTTTAGTTTCTTGTTGCTTTCTGAGTGCTTCTGCTATGCCACGTTTTACTGCTTCACCCAAAAAATTAATGATAAAATTAACTGCTTTAGGAGAATCATCATTACCGGGAATGACATAATCTATTAATGATGGATCCGAATTGGTATCAACTAATGCTACCACCGGAATGCCAGCTTGATTTGCTTCACTCAATGTCGTTTTTTCTTTACGTACATCAACAATAACAATAGCTCCAATTGGCCAACTTAATGAACGAATACCACCAACATTAGATTCTAAACGATCAACAATCTTTTGAAATGTTAATAATTCTTTTTTTGTATAAGGAAATTGAGCAGAACGAGCGATGATATCTTCAAAATGAAGTAACTTAGTTACTGATTTCTTAACTTGAGGAAAATTCGTTAATGTACCGCCAATCCAACGATGACTTACATAAGGCATTTTTAATTCTTTAGCCAAATTTTCAACCGCTTCTTGTGCCGATTTTTTGGTTCCAACCCATAATACAGGCTTACCTTCAGCAACAACTGACTCCAGAAACTTCGCAGCATTTTCTAGACTTTGCGCCGTCTTTGAAACATCAATTAAATGAATCCCATGACGATGTCCCCAAATATAGGGAGCCATACGAGGATTCCAACGAGAAGTTTGGTGTCCAAAGTGAACACCGGCTTTGACGAGATCTTTAAAATCTACCATAATTTTAGAACTCCTTAAGGGTTTTGCCTGATATTTCGTCGGCTCTTTCAGCCACCCTAGGAAACGAAATATGATTTAACAAATTACATTATTAGTGTACGTATTTTTGTAAAAAAGTCTATTTATCTCTATCAAAAGACCTTATAAAAATTCTCGCCATTAAGACTGAACAAAAAAATAAAAATTTTCATCAAAACCATTGCTTTAAAAGACATATTCCTGATAAACTTAATGTGTAAGGTTAAAGGAAGTTGATTTTATTGATCAAATAATAATAAAGGAGAGAATATGAATAAGTACTTATGTCTATTATTACTAACGAGTACAGGTCTCATGCAAGCTGAATCAGGTCAATGTCGTGACGTAGCGTGTTGCGAGCAACTTGCTGTTGAGGGCGGTTCTAGTGTAGATTTTTGTAACAAATGTGTTAGTGCACAATGGGCAACCATAAAGACAGCCATGACCACATTTATGGAAATCCCCGGTTTAACTAAGGATCAAATAATTGAGAGCCGTAGCGGCAGCAGCCGTGGTGGATTTGTTGGTCCCCGTGACAGCAGCCGTGAATCAATACGTATAAACCCTTATATGC
>CAYPXP010000024.1:0-11082 GCA_964414965.1 uncultured Pseudomonadota bacterium | reverse complement strand
GGTAAGTTACAACAGATTTTTAGAACTAAGAAGAAATGTGCTAGTTCCTTTAATTTCATTTATTCAATTGAAGGAAAAATCTATAATGAAATGCAACACCCCCTAGTATACTAGGAAAGATAAACAACAAATATCTTAAAGGGTGCTGCAGTGAAATTATTCACACAATTAAGTTTAAAGGAAAGAGAAAGTTTGTATATGGGTCAGGTAAATGGAAAATCAATAAGAAAGATCTCACAAGAGTTATGTCGAGAGCCATCTACTGTAAGTCGCGAATTACGTCGAAACAAACAAGAAGATGTTGGCTATCTACCCGATAGAGCACAGTTATTAGCGGAAAAAAGAAAATATGTGCTCCGGCCAAAACTTGATCGGTATCCTGATCTCAAAAAATATATTCTCAAAAAACTTAATGATTTGTGGTCTCCATCGATAATAGCAGGCCGATTGAAACGAGCTATTGGAGGAGAAAGCACGATAAGTGCAGAGACCATTTATCAGTTTATATATGGCAACGAAGGACAGAGTCTAAAATTGTATAAATTGCTTGCAAAAGCTCGTCCAAGGCGAGGCATCAAAAATGGCAGAACACCTCGTGGTTCACAAATACCAGATAGAGTTTCAATACACGATCAGCCCATTGTTGTAACGAAACGCGAAGAAATTGGGCACTTTGAGGGTGATTTAACCTTTTTTAAAGGTAATCAATCAGCCAATATTTCTGTTGTTTTGGAGCGACAATCGCGTTTTGTTTTGCTTAAAAAAAATAATTCAAAACAATCTTGTGAGGTGGTGAGCGGTATCTTTAATATGCTTAGCCAATTACCTTACAAAAAACGCAAATCAATTACTTTTGACAATGGAAAGGAGTTTACAAAACATGGATTGCTGAAGAACCACTTAAATGTGCGTACATTCTTTTGCGATAAACATGCGCCATGGCAAAAGGGGCAGGTGGAAAACTTTAATGCTTTTTTGCATCGATTTATTCCTAAGAAAACCTCTTTGAAGTGTATTTCTGAGCCCATTCTCAGAGAATTACAGCACATGATTAACAATAGACCTCGAAAGTGTTTGAAATTTAGAACACCGAGTGAGGTCTTTGGGGAAAATTTATGTTAAAGTGTTGCATTTCGAACTTGACTTCACCTATTGGAGATTATCTGCAACACCACAGATGCATAAATTCCTTGGGAATGAATACTGGCGAAAACAAGGACTTGTTGATATATGTGAACGTTATAAAGAAGTGGATGTATCATGAACCGCCGTATACTGATCGGTACGTACGGTGGTGTGAGAGGTCGGCGGCTGAGCGCCGCCACCTACTCGATTTTTAGCTTATGATAAGCTCGTCGCCTCGTAGAATAAATTCTTGAACAAGGTGTGCCCATGTATTTTTACTGGCGAAAGGCGTGTTTGGATATGATGAATGTATGCGTTTTTCTGGTAGATAAATAGAGAGGCCAAGAGCTTTTTTTAAATTTTTGCCGCTGACGTTGGCAATAATCATCGTTGAAAGAATGTTTAGGCCGTTCGTTAAAGCGTTTTTTAGTGCTGTTATTGTTTGAGTGTTATTTATTTTTAATTTGTCTAAATTGGCTTGTAGATTGAGATAAAAATGGCCAAGGTCAATATAGGAAGGTTCATCAAAGCAGGTGCAGTTTTTTTTCGCTCGACATTGTAAAATTGTGTTTTTAACAGCTCGATCTTTTTGATTTTTTAGACATTCGAGTAATAGAGATCCTACGGTATTTATATTTTGAACAAGAGCGGGGAGATATGAGAGGTCTGCGGCTGATAATGTAAAGTCATGAGTAATGCGGCCGTAAGTTTGTTGATAACATTGAACAATCTGTTTAGCTAGAGCATCAGGGGCAAGTGCCTGGTCTTCAAAGGGTTTTAAAATATGTTTATAGTTCCATCCAGCACCTAGTTCAACTTCTTGCGATCCAACCATGTAATGTGCATAAGGTTGCAAAAGTTCGCCAACCTCGAGCATCTGCATCATACAGGCGTCTAATCCGATAATATCAATTTTGCGATTGGTTTCTTGGCAAATTGTTTTTAAAGCATAATCTAATTTTTGGTTTGAGAGATATGAATGATAGGTTTCGTCGAAGCATATACCTTTGTATGCTCCGTCACTATCTATTCGTTCCATAAATTCATAGTTTCTGTTGAGTTCAAGCATCATATCAGCTGGATTTAATTCAAATAATTCGTGAATATTTGCTGTTTTAACTTTTAACGGATCTAAATAGCCTGTTCCATGATCCCAAAGAACCAGTGTAGTATATTTTGTAGGAAATCTTTTTATGGTGCTTGTGCAAAAATCGATCAGTGTTTTGGGGTCGCCTGTATTAAACTTTTTTCCACTGGCGACTTGATCTTGGTTAAGTAATATAGCTTTATTTTTTTCTATTAAATAACGTTGAGTTTTTTTGTTGTTACCCGGCTCATTGAGTTGAACTACTATTGTGATATTGGCATTGGAACCGATGGTTGCTAGTTGTTTAATATTATTCCAAGCAAAGTAGTGTAAATTGTTGTCAGCCGCCATATAAACCATAAATAACGTGTTGGTGGTTGTTTCTGTAAGGCTTCTTTTGAGATAATGCTCTTCTGGAACGATTTGAAATTCTCGAAGATCATCATTTTGTTGTAGCTGTAACAGTTGATGAAATGGTCTGACATAAATGGAATCGCGTGATGTATTTGGCTGTAAATTTGGCCGTAAATTTTGCAATAAAATTATTAAAAAATAGAGTGCATACCTCTTCATTATCATTCCCCCTATAGAATATCCTGCCCATAGCTTACGAAATAATTGATTTTAGGTGCAAGGATTTAAAGATTTTGAGGGAATGACGCTTTTTTTATGTATATAAATAAGTGCGTAGGTGAGGATGAAGGTTAACTGAAAATCAAGTGCAAATATAAGATAGGAATTAGAAATGATGCAAATAATTAAAACAATATTGAGCAAATGCAAGCTGTCGATAGGAATCTTTAATAGTTTGCATAATTGGTAGCCTATAATAAGCAATAGCGAGCGATTAAATGAGATACTTGGCCATGTTAGACTGGCATAGAGAAGGCAGCAACACAAAATGAGCATTATGTTTATTAAAAAGGGTAAAAGTAAAAGATTGCCAATAAAAGTAATTATAAGAAAAATACTTGATAAATGAAGCCCTGATCGCGCCAAGTAATGGGTAATGCCCCAAGAAAGAAAGGGGTTTTTTAAGCGTTCATACTCTTTTGATTCTTTTTTGCCTAAAAAGATTGAATTAAAAAATGATTGAGTCATAGGGTTTAATTTTTTATTAATCGTTGTATAAAGGCGATGTTTAATTGTGTGAATGAATCTTCTAAGGCTATGTTTTGGTCTTTTAATGAGATAAATTTTCTGTGGTGAAAAAGCTGTTCCGCAATAATTGTTCTTTCTCAGAAAGTGATTCAATTTTGCTGGTCCATTACAACGAGCGCCTTTAACATAGATTAGATCGTTTACTTGAAAATTATTCTTGCCCTTAGTGTAAATTAAGAGACTGTCTGCAGTAGGCACCCAATCAGTATTTTTTGTTCGACATTTTTGAATGGATACTGTGATTCGAGAGAGTGTATCGTTTACATCTATATTTTCAATAGAAGCGACAAGATCGGTAGTCATTGCTTGATAAAATCTTATTCGTTGCTGAGCTTGATTATTTTGTGAAGAATGAATAATCAAGCCGCAGACAGAGGCTAATAGAAACAGGGCAAGTGATTTTTTGTGAGAAATAATGAATAAGATGCAAAAAGTTGTAAAAAGTAATAAAGAAACAAAAAAGGGTATTTCAATTAAAGTGCTTGCCGTAATTCCGGCAATGAGACCTAAAACTATAAATGGTAAATTGTGTAGAACGGTATAAACTTTAATAAATAGCCTCTGGGTAAATAGTTATGATGCAATATAATAATATTAATGTAAAAAAATCCTTTATTCTACGTCTTTTTTTATTATTTTGGATTGGATTTGTTATGTCAGAAAATCGAGTATTTAAAAAACAGCTCTCAAATGGATTAACCATTTTAGTCGTCCCTCGTCATCATATACCAAAAGTTTCTACACAGATTTGGTATAATGTTGGATCAAAACATGAAAAGACGGGTGAAAAAGGAATTGCTCACCTTATTGAACACATGATTTTTAAAGGAACTGAGCGACTGTCTGAATCAGATATAAATCTTATAACAACTAAGCTTTCTGGCAGTTGTAATGCTTTTACTTCTTATGATTATACTGGTTATTTATTTGATCTTCCAACACAACATTGGCATTATGGGCTCGATATTTTAGCTGATTGCATGAAAAATTGCACATTTAAACAAGAGCTGCTTAATTCAGAACTTAAAGCTGTCATTCAAGAGCTTAAAATGTATAAGGACAATTATAGTCATGCGGTCATTGAAGAGTTGCTGAGCGCTATTTTTGCTGGTCATCCATACGGTTATCCTGTTATTGGTTATAAGGGTGATTTATTTAATCTCAATTCAAATGCTTTGAAAAATTTTTATAAACATTATTATAGTCCCAACAACGCAACATTGATTGTAGTTGGTGACGTTCAACCTGAAGAAGCATTTAACCAGGCCGAACGTTATTTTGGGCAGATTGAGCCATCATTGATGGAGCCGATTAAGCCCTTTTATTTAGCAAAAGATTTTAGCGCCAAATCAGTAACATTATATCGTGATGTTAAACAGCCATTTATTACGTGTGCTTTTGTTATTCCTGGGGCAACATCAAAAATTAATTATCTCTTGGATGTTTTAAATTGGTTGATAGGGTCGGGTCGTAGCTCGCGTTTATATAAAAAATTAATTGATGAATTAGATGTGGCGACTGAAGTTGTATCATTCCCCTATGATTTTTTTGAACAAGGGCTTTTTTTAGTTCGTGTTCAACCAAAAGAATTAAAAAATATTCCTGAAATTTTAACGCAAATCAAAAAGGTCTTTGAAGAGGCTTTTGAGAAGGGATTTGCTGATCGTGAATTTGAACGTGCTATAGCGCAATCAAAACATGAATTAATGGGTCTTTTTGAAAGTAATCATCAGGTTGCCAGTACATTAGGCCATGTTTATTTGTCAACCGGTGATGAATCATATTTATTTGATTATCAAAATATGACTTTGGAAGATGTGAAATCAGGTATCAATTCTTTATTTGCCAACTATTTACGTCCTGAGTTGATGCATACTGGGTTTGTTTTACCATTACAAGAAAAAGATCGTAATTATTGGAATCAATTGCAAGAAATTTCTGATCAAGAAGATTTTCGTATTTTGGCAACTAAGTGTCGGTCCGAACTAATTGAGGAAGGTTCTTTTGTTGATAATGTAAAACCTCAAGATAGTGCACAATTTACTTATCCGCATTACGAATCGTTTACACTGAGTAATGGCTTAGAGGTTTTATATCATCATGATGACCGTGTTCCAAAAATTGAAGTTACGTTAGAATTGAAGGCTGATTATCTATACGATCCTCAAGATAAGGCTGGGTTGAGCAATTTTGTCAGTCAAATGTTACTTAAGGGAACGGAAAAATATTCAGCAGCTGCGTTAGCAGATTTGATTGAGCATAAAGGAATGGGCATTTCTTCAGTGCCAGGTTTTATAGTATTGAGCTTATTGAAAAAAGATTCCGTTGAAGCATTTGATATTTTGAACGATATTTTGACGCATTCTATTTTTAAATCTGAAGCTATCGAACAAGTTCGCAACAAAATTTATAATGATATTGCAGATTACTGGGATCAGCCATATCACTTTGTTAATCAGCTAATCTGTTCACATATTTATGGGGACCATCCGTATAGTAAAAATGTTTTAGGGACTCTTGATAGTATCAAAGTTATTACACGTGAAGATTTGCTTGATTTTTACAAGCGATATATTTCGCCGAAGGAAGCTCGCTTAGCCATTGTTGGCGATTTGTCAGGCATTGATTTGAAAAATGTATTAGAAACGACGCTTGGTGGTTGGCATGGTTTAGATATTGAAGATTTAGTCTATCCATCAGTCTCCCCAGTTAAAAAAGAACAATGTCGTTATGTAATTAATCGGGATCAAGTAGTTTTATCTTTTGCTGGTTTATCAGTTGATAAAAAACATCCTGATTATGATAAGTTGTTGCTTTTTGATCAGATATTTGGTGGTGGTGTATTAGGAGCTATGAGTTCACGTCTTTTCCAGGTACGAGAGCAGACAGGTCTCTTTTATACTATTGCGGGGTCATTATTAGCTCGTTCAGGTAAACAGCCTGGTCTTTCGCTAGTTAAAACAATCGTTTCGCTTGATCGTTTACAGGTGGCTGAAAAGGCAATTAGTGATGTGATTAATCATTCTGCAGAGACATTAACTGATGTTGAGTTACAACAAGCAAAACGAGCTTTAATACATTCAATGGTTGATAATTTTGAATCGTATAGACAGATTGTTTCTACATTCCTTTATTTGCGTCGCTATAATTTGCCTGTCGATTATTTTGATAAGCGTTCTGAACAATTATTAAGTTATGATGTTTTATCAGTTAGACAAGCAGCGCAGAAGATTTTGAATACCGAAAAAATGGCTACTTTTGAAGTTGGCCGTATCGGATAATTTTTTAAAGTAGTTTAAAATTGGTTGTATAGAAAAAAGTCTTTTAAACTAAAAGACTTTTTTCTATTTTGTTAAGTTCTCTTAGATCGAGTTAACTTTAATATAAACACTTGCCAGATATTATTATTTATCGAACTCGCATTTTTATAAGTTCAGTGAGTTTATTTAAATATAAAATATAGTTAATAGAGTTATGAAGTTGGTATTATACCAGAGGTGGTTAGTTAAGTGATTATAATAAAGGGTTACTGTGAAAAAAAGTTATTGTTTGTTGGGGATGTTTTTATTAGTTCACGCTGATAATGATTGGAATAATAGTTATGAAAAATATTGCTTAAGTTGGAGTTATTTCTGCTTATCGGGCTATATTTTAACTAGGGCGGTTGGAAGAGTCTATCCATTTGAAAGCCCTTATATAATAGGGGATGTTCCGAATGAACCGGCGCCAATTATAGAAGGGTATATAGGATTGCAAGGTATTTTTGCTGCATTAAAAAGGCTTGATAATGAATTTGATCATTCATGTTGTTGTAGGAAAGTAAAAAAAACGTTAGAGGGTATTGATTTATTAACTGCTCCTTCTGGTATTCGAATGTTAGAGTATGAAGAAGGAAGAGATGATTAGTGCTCAACTTGTGCATCTAACTAAATTGTTTACACTTATAAACAATTAATAATCAAGGAGTTTGACATGTTATTGACGAAGAGGTCTTCGTTATTGGGTTTACTTTTTTTATCAAGTTTTATGGGTGCGATGGAGACAGATTATGATGACTGGTATGTACCAAAAAGGGATAAGAATAGTCAGTTTGAAGGTAGTTGTGAGCAAAGCTGTCTCATTAGCGCTTGTCTTTTAAGTTCTTGTATTATGAACGGTTCTTTATATGTACGAGATTATTTTCCTTCAATTCCAGAAGTTGGGGTCAACTTTTCTTCTATACCCACTATTGTTAGGCTGTTTCCTGCAGATATAGCGATTATGCTGACGATTTTGTCAAATCGAAAACTTTCTTGTCGTGATCATTCATGTATTTGTGGCAAATGTAAAAATGCGATGAATAAAATGTTAGGCATTCCTCAAAGACAAAAGATGGAATAAATTGATTAATTTTTATCGTATGGTGAATGAATGAAGAAAATCTTATTTGTTTTTTTGTGTATAAGCAATTTGGTTGCGATGGAAGATATTAATGACCGTTTTGAAGGGAGTTATGAACAAGGTTGTTTAACTGTTTGTGCACCTTATTCTGTATGTGCAACTTTTTGCGCCTTGTTGAATTATCGTTTTTCTGATTCAACTACAAGTATACATGAGCGAGCTGATAGTTTTGCTTTACACGTAACGGCTGGTGGCTTGTGTGGTGTCTGTTTAGGTCTTCATGAGCTTGCTCGGCAAGAGGTGTGTGATCATTCCTGTCTTTGTGGAAAATGTAGAAAGTTTAAGCGAGCATTACAAACAGGGCGTTCAGCGGTTCAAAAAATGAATTGATTTCACCAGCGATGTAAAATGAGTGTTTTTAAATAAAAATATAATATTAACGCGAATTCGATAATGACTTATATGATTACTGATATTTTACATTTTAACCAAATTATTTTTGAGTTTTATCAGGAAAATAAACGTTCATTTGTGTGGCGTGATGTGGATAATCCGTATTGGATTTTGGTTTCAGAAATTATGTTGCAACAGACACAGACTTTTCGGGTAGAACCAAAATTTGAACAGTTTGTGACGGCATTGCCATCATTTGAAGCTTTAGCTGAAGCACCATTTTCGCTTGTATTAGGGTTATGGAAAGGCTTGGGTTATAATCGTCGAGCTCGCTATCTACAAATGTCAGCACAAAAAGTTATAAACGAATTTGAAGGCATTCTTCCTCAAGATCCAGCTATATTAGAGCGGTTTCCTGGTATTGGTCCAAATACCGCGCGATCAATTTCAACTTTTGCGTTTAATCTTCCACATGTTTTTATCGAAACTAATATTCGAGCTGTTTTTATTCACCATTTTTTCCCAAAGCGTGAGAAAATAGACGATAAAGAGCTGCTGCCATTGATAGAGCAAACATTAGATAAACAAAACCCCCGCCAATGGTATTATGCCTTGATGGATTATGGGGTTTATTTGAAAAAGAATTTTATTAATCCAAGTCGGCGTAGCAAACATCATGCCAAACAATCAAAGTTTGAGGGATCAGATCGCCAAATTAGAGGCCAAATTTTGGAGCAGTTACTGCGTCATTCAAGGTTAAAACAAGAAGGATTTTATGATCTTTTGTTATTTAATACTGATCGCATTGACAGGGTGATCAAGCAGTTACTTAGTGAAGGGTTAATAAGACAAAAGGATGAAGTTTATTTTTTATAAGCTCATAAGCTTTTAAATTTGATAAAGATACTTAGTTATAGCGATCTCTTTTGAATGATCAACTATAGGCTTGGAATAAGTTGTAATATGGTTTTTATAGCGAGTGTTCCACTTATGTAATTCTTTTGGAGGAATATTTTTGAGCTCTGGCACCCATTTTTTTATATATAGACATTGAGGATCAAATTTTTTTTGTTGAAGCCATGGATTGAAAATTCTAAAATAAGGTTGAGCATCGCTACCCGTTGAAGCAACCCATTGCCAATTCCCGTTATTAACGGATGGGTCATAATCGACTAATTTTTGAGCAAAATATTTTTCGCCCCATTGCCAATTGATATGTAGGTCTTTAATCAAGAATGAAGAAGTTATCATACGAACTCTATTATGCATAAATCCGGTAACGTTGAGCTCTCTCATGCCGGCATCGACTATTGGAAAGCCTGTTTCGCCTAAGCACCACTTTTTAAACATACTTTTATTATTTTTCCATTGTATATTCTTGTATTTTGATCGAAAAGATCCTTTGAAAACTATGGGGAAGTGATCAGCGATATAGGTAAAAAAGTCTCGCCAATAGAGCTCTTTAATTAAATCATTTTTCAATCCAAGATTATCCTTAATTGCATAATAAACTTCACGGATGGATGATGTGCCGAATTTGTTATGAGCCGAAAGTCTAGTAGTAGCGTTAAATGCAGGGAAGTTTCGTTCTTTATTATAGTTTTCGAACTTTTTAATAGTGCGTAAAATGCGTTGGCTTACTGTTCTGCCACCATGTTCAGCAAGTTTTTTGTTATTAAAGCTTGTGATAAGTAGTTGTTGATAACTGCTATTTATTGGTTTTTGGCAAAAAGAGGGCTTTGGCAAATTCTGCGGTTTTAGTATTGGTATTGTTCTAGCGGTGCGAAAAAATGGAGTAAAAATGGTATAAGGAGTTTTTTGTTGAGTAAAAATAGTATCTGGCGGTTGCAACAGTTCATCATGACACGAGATACAATCTATATTGTTGTTTGCGCAAATTTTTTTAATTTGGTTGTCACGCTTTTTTGCAAAAGGAGTATAGTCCTTGTTGAAAAAAATAGCATCGATTTTATTTTTTTTGATTATATCTAAAATTACGGATGTCGCCGCTCCATAAAACTCATATAATAAACCATTTTTTTTTGCTAACTGTTTTTTTAAATCAGTTATAGATTCGATCATAAATTGCAGAGCATTTTCACTTTTATACTTATTTTTTTCTGTTATTTGAATTGGATCGTAAATGAAAATGGGGATTACGGTGCTGGATTGTTTAATTGCTGCTATAAGAGCAGTATTGTCCGATAGCCGTAAATCACGTCTAAAGATAAATAAACTATTTTGATACTTTTTTGCCATCGCCATCCTCTTTTAATTTTTTTAAGTTAAGCATTTTTTGTTTCATTTAAAAAATAATAAGTTTTTGATAAATAGAAATTACAGAGCAGAGTGATTCAGTTTGAATTTGTCGGCTGGCTGCTAATTTGCAAAAAAGCAGGAATACTGTATACTTTTATTGTAGTGGTTTATTATTAACAAAGTGGAGGATTTCTTATGTTTAAGAAGCTACTTATTATTACTTTGGCGTTTGTACCTATGTTTGTCAGTGCTGTTTGTAAGAACTGTCAACGTGGTGGTCGAAAAGTATGTCGCAACGGCGTTTGCAGAATGGTTAGTCGTTAATAGCAATTAACACAATTGATTAAAAAGGAGGCCCTTTAAAAAGGCCTCCTTTTTGGTGTAAACCGAGTTACCAATAAGACGATTGCTAGAAAAGTAAAAGTTTAAGAAGATTTATTTTCCGCCGCCGAATACCCCATGGCTTTAAAGTCTTATAATTACCCACATCTCATTAGAAGAAAAGCAATATAAAAACGCTTAAAAATCTTTTACCATAAAACTAAATAATAAATAATCTCCGTTCGCCCAGAGGAACGAGCAACGCGAGTGTCTCCCTTCGACACCGCTCAGGACAGGCTCTGGGTGCGAACACAGAATTGTTCATATTGGTTCATCCATAAGCCAGGTTTTTATTC
>CAYPXP010000023.1:0-11134 GCA_964414965.1 uncultured Pseudomonadota bacterium | reverse complement strand
AAAGTACCATCATTAAACAAATAACATAAACTCGTTTCATAACTCATCCTAATTTTCATAAAAATATAGACCTGAGTATATCATCGAAGAAAGCCAGAAGCTATATTGCTCATAACTTTTTTAATTCGTGCCACTCTTCGCGTAATTTGATGGCAGTTTCAAAATCAAGTGCTTCAGCTGCTTGTTGCATCTGATATTCAAGTTCAATAATACGTTTAGCCCGCACATCGGTGTTCATCTTAGCTATACGTTTTTGTTGCGTTTTTTTCGCTTGTGAAGCATCTAAAATCTGTTTTTGAATACCACTAATACTTTTCTTAACTTCACGCTTAACCGTAATAGGCGTTATATTATGTGTTTTATTATAAGCGATCTGTAATGAGCGACGACGCTCTGTTTCATCCATCGCATTTTGCATCGATTTCGTTATTTTATCACCATATAACAGGACTTTTGCTTCAGCATTTCGCGCCGCTCGACCAATTGTCTGAATTAATGAACGCTTATCACGTAAAAAGCTTTCAATATCAGCATCCATAATTGCAACTAAGGCAACTTCAGGTAGATCTAATCCTTCACGTAATAAATTAACCCCAACTAAACAATCAAAAATACCTAACCGTAATTTTTGTAATATCTCTGTTCGTTCTGGCGTTTTAATCTCACTATGTAAATAACAGACTTTTATTTTTTTGTTTTCCAAATAATCGGCTAATTCTTCTGCCATTCGTTTGGTTAAAACGGTAATTAATGTTCGATAACCTTTTTCAGTCGTCTTTTGAATCTCTTGTAATAAATCATCCATTTGCCCTAAACGTTTACGTACTTCAACAACAGGATCAACTAGGCCAGTTGGTCGAATAATCTGCTCAACATGTTGTTTGCTGTGAGAAAGTTCATAATCACCCGGCGTTGCCGAAACAAAAATAATATCATCAAAATATTTTTCTATCTCTTCAAATTTTAATGGACGATTATCAAGAGCAGACGGTAATCGAAAACCAAAATCAACTAATACCTGTTTTCGTGAACGGTCACCATTATACATGCCTCGCAATTGAGGCAATCCTATGTGGGATTCATCAATAATACAGAGAAAGTCTTTTTTGAAAAAATCAAATAAACAATAAGGTTTTTCATCACAAATTCTACCATCAAAATGAACCGAATAGTTTTCGATTCCATTACAATAACCATATTGCTCAAGCAATTCCAGATCATGAGCTACGCGACGGGCAATACGATCACGATATAAGGGATTTTCCACCTGAGGCAACCAATTCTGCAACTCTTCACGAATACTTGTTAATGCTGCTCTTTTTTTAGCTTCAGTTGTCACAAAATGTTTTGCCGGAAAAACAATCGTATTAGATGCCGATTCAATAACAGTATTATTCATACGATCAACCCAATACATGGCTTCAATATGATTGCCAAAAAGTTCTATGCGCAATTTATGTTTATAATAGGGAAGATTAACTTCAACAATATTGCCAAAGACCTGAATAGTTCCGGAATGACGTTCGTTATCATTGCGTTCATATTGAATAAAAATCAACTTATGAATTAAATCTTGTCGGCTCATTACATCACCAACATTTAATGGCAATGCTAATTTATGATAATCTTCAGGATTACCTAATGAATAAATACATGAAACTGATGCAATAATGATAACATCATCACGATTCATTAATGAGGCAGTTGCTTCAATACGCAATCGTTCTATCTCATCATTAATTTTAGTCTCTTTAGGGATATAAATATCTTGAGCAGGCAAATAAGATTCGGGTTGATAGAAATCGTAATAACTGACAAAATAACAGACTTTATTCTCAGGAAAAAATTGAGAAAACTCTTCATATAATTGAGCAGCTAACGTCTTATTCGGTGAAAGAATAAGCGTCGGCTTATTGTATTGAGCGATTACATTTGCTAAAGTAAATGTCTTTCCTGAACCAGTAACACCTAATAATGTCGATTTACCAGGACGATCTGCCACTAACTGCTTTATCGCCTCCGGCTGACTTCCATTAGGTTTGTAAGGTGCATGTAACTTAAACATAGAACTAAGAAAACCCCCATAAAAACGATATAACCTTTAGTTAATTATCGCACAAAACAACCATTTAGACAAAACAAGAAGGCCTAATTTTTAACATCAACTTAATTTCATAACAAATTGAGCAATTCTTTAGAAGCTTCATCTTTTTTTGTCAATAAGTTGCAATAATAATACAAAAGTTTTTTTGTTAAGATTTTTATTGTAAAATGTTGCGCTGAAAGCCAAGCTCCATATTGAAGTTTTGCGAATAATTTATGGTCTCGTGCAATGCTACTAATAAGATCTTTCATGTGTTCTTTATTTCCAACCAAAAAACCATTTTCCCCATCTTTAATCAAATCATTTTGTCCTGGCCCATTAAGAGCAATAACCGGCGTTCCGGCTGCCATAGCCTCAACTAAGACAAGCCCCTGTGTCTCCGAAGTTGAGGCAAAAATAAAAAAATCTGCTTGCCGATACAATTGCGCAATCTGTTTTTTTGAAGGTTTATAAATAAATTCAACCTGTTTTTTCGTTAGTTTTAAATTGTTATAGGCATAATTTTCTAATTCATCTTGATAGTAACCATACCCAACCAATTGCAACCTAAAATTGCTACCAAGTTTTTTCATCACATCAATCAAAAATGTAACATTCTTCTCTTGTGTAAAACGCCCCACGTAAAGCAATGTAAAAGTTAATGAAGGCTTTTTGAGCTCAAATTGTGGCATATTTTCAGCGAAAATCGATAGCAACGGACTCGGTATAACAGCAAGAGGAGCTTTAATAGAACAGTTCTTTAAATATTGTTTTATAGTATTACTTGGCGCAATAACCAAATCACAGTAGTTACAATAAGAGGTCACTATTTTATGTACTATTGGCCTGGTTAAAAAAGGTGAAATCGGAATATAATGCAAATATTGATCATATTGCGTATGGTGAGTAAAAATTAACGGTATCGATAACTTACGACAAACTTCTTGCGCCGCCAACCCCAACAAAAAAGGATGATGAACATGAACGATATCTGGTTTCAAGGTATCAAATAAACGTTCCAAAGTATGCTTCATATGCCAAGGAACAGCCATAGGATTATTTTTATAGGTAAACTTCAATGGACAATATAACCTAATAACGCAATCCTCGATGGGAGCATTTTTAAAATCAAGCGTAACTATGTAGACTGAATGGCCCAAGTGTCGCAATCCATCTGCAAAAGCCTTAATAGAACTAACTACGCCACCAGAATATGGGGTATAATTATTGGTAACAAAGACTATTTTTAAATCGCTCATATTAAATATAGATAAACCACAAAAATTCAAACTCAATAACACAGTATCAAGTACTTTTGTCCATCAATCAAATAAAATAATTAATTTTTAAAAATTTTACCTAAAAACCTAATCCCCTATCTTTTTTCTTAAAAAGTTGACTATTTGTCAAAGATCCTTATACTTAAAAATGATGAATATACGTTTAACCATTAAACCTCTTAACGAATTCAAATCTACGTTAAGAATATGCTTATCAAATAAGCGTCTTCTCAAGGAGTTTTATTTTTATGTCTAAAAAAGTGCTCAAGCCAAAAGATTTTGGCAAAGTTACACTTATCATTGAACAAGTGGGAACATTCAATGAGGAACAGATTAATGAACTTAATCTGTTATATGAAGAAACTTGTTCTCATATTAAAGAAGGTCGGTTAATCAGTGGAAAAGTTATTGGGATTGAAGATAATGGCGTTTTAGTTGACGTCCAATACAAATCCAATGGCCTTATTCCACGTTATGAATTTTCTGATCATGAATTAAAAACATTAATACTTGGTGATGCAATTGATGTCATCATCGCTGAATTGGAAAATGTTGAAGGTGAAGTCACCTTATCATATGAAAAAGCAAAAGCTCTTAAAGCTTGGGAAAAAATTACCAAACTCTTTGAAGAAGGTAAACCAGTTGAAGGCGTTGTTATTTCAACAGTTAAGGGTGGTTTGAGTGTTGATATTGGTATCCCAGCATTCTTGCCAGGATCACAAGTTGACGTACAACGGGTTAATGACTTTGATCATTATATCGGTCAAACTATTACCGCTGACATTATAAAAATTAACAAAAAACGTGGCAATGTCATCATTTCACGACGTAAATATCTTGCTGAAAAACGTGCTGATGCTCGTCGCAAAGCGATGGATACCCTTAAAGAAAATCAAGTAATTCAAGGTATCGTAAAAAATATCACCAATTACGGCGTATTTATTGATATCGGCGGCATTGATGGACTCTTGCATATTACAGATATGACCTGGGGTCGCATCTCACATCCAAGTGAATTAGTACGTATTGGTGATACAATCACTATTAAAATTCTTTCAATCGACAAAGACAATAACAAGATTTCACTCGGCATGAAACAGATGACCGACAACCCATGGGCAACACTTGATCCTGCTATTCAAATCGGCTCAAAAATTAAAGGTAAAATTTCAAGTATTACCGATTATGGATTGTTTGTTGAAATTCAAACTGGCGTCGAAGGTCTCGTTCATATCTCTGAAATTTCATGGATTGATCGCGTAGATAACCTTAATGATCTTTACAAAGTTGGCAATATCATCGATATTCTTGTCGTTTCTATGGACAAAGATAATCGTCGTATGTCACTCAGCATTAAACAACTACAAAATGATCCTTGGAAATCGGTTAAAGAACAATTTAAGACGGGTCAAAAAATTAAAGGCTCAATCACTAACATCACAGATTTCGGCATATTCGTGCAATTAATGCCCGGCGTTGATGGATTGGCTCACGTTTCTGATTTATCATGGACTGAACATATCGAACATCCAGGAATGCTTTACAAAAAGGGCGCTGAAATCGAAGCTATTATTTTGAGCGTCGATGAAGAAAATAAAAAAGTCTCCCTTGGCATTAAACAGTTATCTGAAGATCCTTTAGATAAATTGATTGCTCACCATAAAGTTGGCGATATCGTTGATGGTGAAATTGTCAAATTTGTTAATATTGGCGCCTTCGTCAAAATTAACGATGGGCTAGAAGGACTCGTTCATAATAGTGAAATCACCACTAAAAACGATAAAAAATATACTAAGGATGGTGAAGTTTTAGAAGTTGGTGCAAAAAAACAGTTCCGCATTGCGAACATCAACAAAGAAGAACGCAAAATAGATCTTTCGATGAATTTAATGCCAAAGAAAGTCGTCAAAGCTGAACCTAAACCAGCTCCTAGAAGAAAACCTACCACCTCATCAAGCTCATCTAAAGGAAAAACACAGTTACAGCTAGCTTTTGAAAAGTTAGAACAACAAGATCTTGATGACTAATAAAGGAATTTAATCCATGATTGAACAAACATTAGCTATTATTAAGCCTGATGCTGTTTCAGCAGGAAAAACTGGCGATATCATTGCTGTTATTGAAAAAAATGGTTTCGTCATTGATCGTATGGAAAAAGGACTTCTCAAAAAAGAACATGGCGAACAATTTTATGATATTCATAAAGAAAAACCGTTCTTCAATGAGCTTCTTGAATTCATCACTTCTGGACCAATCATCGTCATGGCACTTCGTAAAGAAAATGCGATAGAAGATTGGCGCAAATTAATGGGATCAACCGATCCTCAAAATGCTGCCGAAGGAACAATTCGCAAATTATATGGAACTAACATTGGACATAATGCTGTTCATGGATCAGATTCAGCCGATAATGCTAAACGTGAATTAACACTTTTCTTCGGCGAACAATAAGAAGTTTTTATATAAATTTGTAAAGTAAAAAGAACTCGATCTAAAAAGTCGAGTTCTTTTTTTTGTGCTATAATTATCAAAAATAAAGATCATCATAATAAAAGGATGATTATGCACTATAAAAAACTCTCTTTAATACTCTTTTTCATAACAAATCAATCATTATGCCTGTTTCCTAAAAAACATTTACATGAAATTATTATTATCGTTCCTGGCACTTGGGCCATTAAAGAATCGTGGTACAAAATAGGTGGAAATTTTTTTGAAACCTTACAAGAAGCTGCAACCAAAATGGGCAAAAAGGTTATCTGGTTCCGATGGCTCACCAATCATTATGAATCAAGTCGTCAAAAAGGAGCTCAAGAGTTAGCACATTTTTTAAAAGCACTTGAACCAAAAACGCTCATTCACGTTGTTTCACATAGCCATGGGACCAATGTAGTATTAGGAGCTTGCCAATTACTCCAAAAAGAATGCCCAAAAAGAAAAATTTCTTCTATTTTTTCTTTAGGCGCCCCTATTTACGAAGAAGTTTATAAACCAAATATGAACATCATCAAACGATTATATAATCTTTATTCACTCAATGACGGTATTCAAACAATTTTGGCCTATAAAAGAATCTTCAAATCTCAACCAGGCATTTTCAATATTAGAACTTTTATAGAAAACAAAGAGCCGACACATAGCCAAATGCATGATCCTGCTATCGGCAAATGGCTTTTTTATTTACTGAATCAAACAGTCCCGCCATCATCAACAATTAATTTCTTCAAAGACAACCTTCCAATTATTAAAGATAATCCCGAAGAAAAAAAATTGTTAGAAAATGATAAACCCCTTAACCTTCAAGCCTTTTGGGATTTAAGAAAGAAAAAAAATTAAACCTTAGTTTGTTGCAAAAATCATTTGAGCCTGTTATAACATAAATGTTTTTTAATAACTAACAAAAAAGGAACTGTATTATGAATAAATTTAATCTAATAATATTATTGTCTTTAACGATCAAAGCTGTAGATAATAACATCTCTGTAATCGGCATTGGACGGCTCGGTATATGTACAGCATTATGCTTGGAAAAAGCTGGTTTCAACGTACTGGGAGTTGATATTTTTCCCAATTATATTGATGCAATCAACAAAAAGAATTTAAAATCAACTGAACCCTTTGTCGAAGAATACTTAAAATCCAGTCAAAATTTTAAAGCAACAACTTCTTTGGACGAAGCATTGGTTTTTTCTGACATTTATTTTATTATCTTAGCTACACCATCTACCCCTGAAAAAGAGGCTTATGATCATTCAGCTTTAGGCCGTTTATTATCAGAAATTAATAAACGCAAAGTTAAAAATAAGCATATTGTTATTTGCTGTACTATTTTTCCTGGATATATTAGAAATGTAGCAAGGATATTACTTAAGGATTGTGAGAATTGCACTATAAGTTATAATCCTGAATTTATTGCTCAAGGCAATATTATAAAATGGTTTTCAAATCCTGATATGGTTCTTGTTGGCGAAGGGTCAAAAGAAGCAGGGGATAGACTGGAAGCAATTTATCGAAGAATGTGTTCCAACGAACCCTCAATCTGTAGAATGAGTCCTGAAAGTGCTGAAATAACAAAACTAGCAACAAATTGCTTTATCACCACTAAAATTGCCTACGCTAACATGGTAGGTGATATAGCTGATCACACTCCCGGCGCTAATAAATTTGATATTTTACAAGCTATAGGACAAGACAAACGTATAGGGTCTCGCTGTCTCAACCCCGGATATGGTTTTGGTGGCCCCTGTTTCCCAAGAGATAATCGAGCTCTTGGTTCATACGCAAAAACAATCAATATTAAAGCCCTCATTCCACAAGCAACTGATCAATCAAATAAGCTTCATACGAAGATAATGGCTTTGGAATTATTAGCTCAAGATTTAGATTGTTATATCTTTGAAGATGTTAACTACAAAGACAATTGCCCTGTTATCATTTTAGAAGAATCACAAAAACTCGCCGTAGCAGAAATTCTTGCAAAAAAAGGGAAAAAAATTATTATTCGAGACAAAGAAAATGTTATTCATGAAGTCATACAAAAATTTGGTAATTTATTTACCTATGAAGTAATTAATTAAAAGATAATTATTAAAGATTCTTTTAAAGGGCTCTTTTCAGATAGGAGCCCTTTAATTTTCTTTCAATTCTTCACGTTTTTCAGCAACTTGATCAAGAATACCGTTAATAAATTTATAGGCATCTTTTTCAGCAAAATCTTTGGCTAACTCAATTGATTCATTAATAATAATACTTGAAGGCGTATCAGTAAAAAGAAGTTCCCAAACACCCATTCGCAAAATTATTCTGGTACAAAGGCCCAATCGCTCCAAACGCCAATGTTCAAGAAAAGCCTGAATATTTTTATCGAGCTGAGCTCGATGAGTAACAAGAGACTCAACTGATTGAGCAACTTCACCATCTAAGGGTATATGCTGCTCATAACCGCGATTAATATTATCTATAACACTCGCAACTGAAACATCATAATTATAATTATCTAAAACATAAACTACATGAAAAATAAGCGATCGCACTTGAGTACGTGAATATGTCTCCGATGCATCATATTCATTGGGACACATAAAACACCGTTATTTCTTAACTCGTTCAATATAACTCTTATCTCTGGTATCAATCTTGATAAATTCACCCTCTTCAACGAAGAGAGGAACTTGGATACGCAAACCTGTTTCAAGAACGGCAGGTTTATTCGCAGAACCTTGAGCGGTATCACCACGAACTCCTGGAGGAGAATCAACCACTTTTAATTCCATAAAAAGCGGCGCAGTTACGTCTATTGGATTATCTTCAAAATATAAAACAGTATAAGCAACACCCTCTTTTAATAAATCAACAACATCTTCAAGATGATCTTTGTTAAGAGCTATTTGATCATAACTCTCTTGATCCATGAAATGATATTCATCACCATCTTGGTATAGATATTGCATTTCATGATATTTCAAATCAGGTACTTCAAATTTTTCTTCAACACGAAACGTTTCTTCATAAGTGGAACCGGTAATCATATTACGCATCTTAGTGCGCATAAATGCCCCGCCTTTGCCAGGCTTTACATGCTGATATGCAACAACAACATGTGGTTCATCTTTATAAAGAAATTTTGTCCCCTTACGTAAATCCCCTGCACTAATCATAAATTGCCTCGCTCTTGATAATGGCTTATACTACTTATAGTGTAAAAAAGTATGTAAAAAAAGCAATAGTTTCGCTTTAATTAAGGAGTGTACATATAAATATGTCGCAAATTAATTTTCTATGTGCACTATTACTTAGCAATTATTGTTTTTCAATGCAACAATCACTGTTAAATTCTTCAGATTCACCTACATGGGACTTAGAAAATCAAGTTGAGTTATCGAACATACGATCAACAAATTCCCCTTCATTGTTACAAAAAAAACAATTTTTTAAACAAGAATTAAAATTATACACAACTGAAGTTGTTATAGCTTCCCTGTATTTAGTTGGCGGATTGCCGTTTTTTTCTGATGATATTAGAGAAGCAGCCGACCTCTCCGCTAGTTCAATCTGGTTAATCGATAGCCTTATCTCATTAGGATCAACGGTGCGAAATTTTTATCATTTTCGACGATGTACTAAATAAACACTTCTTTGTATTACCTGTATTCTGCGTTACACTAAAAAATAATTTTTTTAATACAAGAAAAGTCAAAACAATGAATCAAAATGATACCCAAATCTGGAATATTATTAAGCAAGAAGGACAGCGCCAACAAGAAGCTATCAATCTTATAGCCTCAGAAAATATTGCACCACAAGAAATTTGCGATGCCATGGCATCAGTTTTAGCCAATAAATACGCTGAAGGTTATCCTGGCAAACGATATTATTCCGGCTGCCAATTTGTTGATAAAATCGAAGAAATTGCCATTGAGCGAGCTAAAAAACTATTTGGCGCAGAACATGCCAACGTTCAATCTCACGCAGGCTCTCAAGCCAATATGGCCGTCTATTTTGCTATTTTAAAACCAGGCGATACCGTCTTAGGCATGCAACTTTCTTCAGGAGGCCATTTAACCCATGGGCATCCGATCAACTTTTCCGGAACGTTATATAATTTTGTCTCCTATGGTGTCAATAAAGAGACGGAACAAATTGATTATGATGAAGTAGAAGAGCTTGCATTAAAACATAAGCCTAAATTGATTATCTGTGGCGCATCAGCCTATTCACGTATCATCGATTTTGAAAAATTTGGCGCTATCGCTAAAAAAGTTGGAACTTATTTAATGGCAGATATGGCTCATATTGCCGGCTTGGTTGCAACTGGATTACACCCGAGCCCTGTTCCTTACGCCGATTTTGTAACGAGCACCACCCATAAAACTATGCGTGGCCCACGAGGTGCATTTATCTTATGCAAACAAGAACATGCAAAAATAATTGATAAGGCTGTTATGCCCGGCATTCAAGGTGGCCCATTCATGAATGCAATTGCCGCTAAAGCCATCATGTTCCAAAATGCCATGCAACCTGAATTCAAACTCTATCAACAACAAGTTATCAAAAATGCCAAAATAATGGCCCAAGGATTCGCCGAGCTAGGTTATAGAATTGTCGGTGGCGGCACCGATAACCACCTCTTTTTAATAGACCTTCGCTCAAAAAATATCACCGGCAAAGATGCTGAACTTGCACTATCCAAAGAGAATATCTACGTTAACAGGAATACGATTCCATTTGATCCTCAATCACCATTTATCACAAGCGGCATTCGAATCGGAACGCCTTTCATTACTTCTCAAGGAAAAACTGAAAAAGATGCCGAAGAAATTGTTGCCAAAATCGATACTATCTTAAAGAATTTATAATTTGTTATTTTTGATAGGGGTTAAAGACTCTAGAAATTTTCTGGCTTATATACATAAAATTATATAACTAATATTTTAAATATTTTTTTTCAAAATATAGTAACACCTTAATCCTTGAATATATCCAATTATATGTGCACTACTACGCATTAAAATTGCCTCTAAGAACAGCCCCAAAATAGTCCAACAATAAGCAATTAAACGAAATTTATTATTAAAATAAAAGTTTTTAAAAAAAAGATAAGAATAATTTCTTATATATTGCGCCCTAACTGATTCTAACGATATTCTCCCTACTGGAGAATGCAAATGATTTAAACAGGCCTTGGGATTATAAAACAAAGGATAGCGTCTCGATACTCGAAGCGAAAGATCACAATCTTCCATGTAAGAATATTGACCTAAATTCTCATCAA
>CAYPXP010000022.1:0-11179 GCA_964414965.1 uncultured Pseudomonadota bacterium | reverse complement strand
GGCCATTGTATACTGTAGCCATGAACATTGTAACGTTATTTCAAGAAAATAAAACAGTCTTCAAAAACTTTCTTACTTCTGCCATTGGAAGCATTTTTTTACGAGGGCTCACTGGTATTACGGCACTTCTCGCCCTTCGCATTTTTACACCGGCTGAATTTGGTCTTCTATCTTTAATCAATCAATTTATTATGATCGTTCCCATCTTCTTGAACCTCGGACTACGCCAAGCTTTTTGGATCGAATATTTTCATCTAAATGCCATAGCCCGACGCTCACTGATTAATCATATTTTCATAATTTATTTGGTTGTTACCATACCTCTTTTAACTTTTTTATTTTTTCATATGGATCTCATTAATCACTATTTCTTTTTTGAAAAAGCAACCAATGCAATGATCATCGTTGCGCTTATCTACAGTTTTATACAATTTTTCTCTGAACTTTATTTACAGGTGTTACGCAACCAAATGCGCGTTTTACTCTTAACGGCTTTACAAATTGGTGCCGCAGCATTTTCCATCGCGCTTAATCTAGTCCTGGTATTCTATTTACGACTCGGCATTATTGGCGTCATTAGCGCCAATACGCTGGGCATTATGATGGTCTCGCTTTACGGTTTTTATCATTATCTTGCGTGTAAAACAGAATGCTACATCACCGTTAAAAAACTTGGAGCAAATGCCAAGTATCTTCTCATACTCGGATTTCCGTTCATTCCCAACATTCTATTTTCATGGCTTCTGGCCTATGGTGATAGGTGGCTATTAGCCTATTTCACTGATATGGATCACGTCGGCATTTATGCACTGGCAGATATGGCAGGACAACTATTTAACATGTGCATCTTATATCCCTTGAACGCCTCCTATGTTCCTTATATGCTTAATCAATTCGTCAAACATCAGAACAATTTAGTTGCCATAGAACAACAGAATCGAAAAAACATGAAATGGGCTATGATCCTTATGAGTTCATTAATTACACTGGCAACAGCTCTTGCTTGGTTTGTGGGCCCTTATCTATTACCAATAAAATTCCAACAATCATTAAATTATATTTGGTTTATTTTAATCGGCTATGTCTTCTTTATGGGAACCTATTTTAGTTCAAGCTACTTGGTTTATCGCAAAAAAACATGGCTTTTATTAAGTATGAACATCATCGCCGCTTCAACAAATATCGCATTAAACATTATTTTAATCCCTCCATTTAAAATCTATGGTTGTATTATCGCTACCGTAATCTCTTATATGCTTTTCTTTTATTTAAATCTCAAAGAAGCAAGGTATATCTTTAACAAAGAATCTTAGGTTTTATACTTATTTTGCTTTGAACGTAATCTATGATAGCTTAAAGCAATAAGTTAGATAA
The DNA here is from genome assembly GCA_964414965.1 of uncultured Pseudomonadota bacterium. GTDB lineage: Bacteria > Babelota > Babeliae > Babelales > UBA12409 > UBA12409. The sequence continues at coordinate 9,805 of CAYPXP010000022.1, read as the reverse complement.
AAATAATATGGAAAAAATCGATAAAGAAGTTATCATCACTATCATAAAAAAACATCTTCCACGAACCAAAATTTATCTTTTTGGTTCACGTGCACGTGGAGATGCATCAGCAGAATCCGACTTTGATATAGCTTTAGATAATCAGTCGAAAATCGATGAAGAAATCGTAAGCCTCATCAAAGAAGATCTCGAAGAGAGCACTATTCCATTTACCGTCGACATTGTAGATCTTCAACATATATCACAAACCTTAAAAAATGAGATTTTGAAGGATGGCAAATTATGGAATTAACACAAGAAAAACTTCAAAGAAAATATACAAAAGCAACAGATGCCTTAACAACATTAGAAGAAGCAATTATCGATTTGCAAAAAGTTCCAACTTTAGCCAAATGTGGCAATTATGATGAGAACAGAGTTTATCGCACCTATAGAGACTCCCTTATTCAACGATTCGAGTATACCTTCGACACAACTTGGAAATACCTCAGCGACTTTCTACAACAGCAAGGCCGAATCTTACCCATTAAAACCCCTAAAGCTATTTTCCGTGAAGCACTCAAGGCAACGTTTCTCTCTGAACCCGATGTTCGCTTGGCACTTAAAATGGTCGACCATCGCAACGTAACAACTCATGGTTATAATGAAGCACTTATCGAAGAAATAAGTGAAAACATTCCACAATATACTCAACTCATCAAAAAGATCTTGCAAAAAAGTTGTTCTTTAATATAGTTAGCGATCAACAAAAAAGTGTCGAATAAATAAAGGCAGGTCACCTTTCGCTTTATCAATCGTAGTAATTCGTTCCAAAACTTCATGAGGATAAAGCCAATAATATTCACTAAAATCATTTCGATTAAATGGTGGAACCTCATTAGAAGAAATAAGATAAATATGTGTAAACGCTGAAACGCCATGTTCATGAGGCGTCATCGAACCAAGTTCTTTATAAGAAATAGTATCAATAGATAGACCAGCTTCTTCGTATAATTCACGCACAAATGCTTCATCATAGGTCTCTCCACTCGAAACATGACCACCCACACTGACATCTAAGCAGCAAGGAAAAAGTCTTTTATGCTTTGTTCTACGAGGAATCCACATCTGTCCACTATCGTTAACAATAAAGCAATTAATGACGCGAAAATTAGATAACCCTGCTTCATAGACTTTTGATCGTTCAAGTTTACCAATAACGTTATCGTTCTGATCAACTAAATCTAATAACTCATCTTCTACTATAACTTTATTCATATTCACACCTTATTAGTTATTCAAACTCAGTTTAACAACAAAAAGAGCTCTATGCATTTATTTTTTTTTGCTAACAGGTATAGTTAAAGTAAAGACCCTTAAAAAATTAAAAGAATCCTATGACAAAACCACAACATCTCAAAACAAAAGCTCATCCACGAACTCTAATCATTGGCATCGAAGCTCCTTATAATCGCCTCGAAAACATTCAAGCCTATTATGAAGAGTTTTTAAACTTGCTCAAAACAAGTGATATTGAATACGATGAATCACTCTTTCTCAAATTACGCGAAATTAATCCCAGGTCATTTATATCACCAGGAAGATTAGATTCAATTAGAGAGCTCTGTAAAAAAAACAATATCGCCGAAGTAATAATATCCGAACCCCTCACTGCTCCTCAAGCAAAAAATTTAGAAAATTATCTTGATTGTAAAATCTTCGACCGAACTGATTTAATTTTAGATATTTTTAGAAAATCAGCTAAAACTGCCGAAGGTAAAAAACAAGTCGAAATCGCTACATTTGAACATGAAAAGACTCGTTTAGCTGGTAAAGGAATTTTCCTTGAACAACAACGATCGGGATCTGGCATCAAAGGAAAAGCTGGCGCAAAATCCGGTTTTGGTGAAACGCTTAAAGAACGAGAAAAACGGATCTACAACGCCAAAATACAACAATTAAAAAAAGAATTAGAACACCTACAAAAAGCACGCGATACTCAACGCAAACAACGCTTAACAACACAAGTACCACAAATATGTCTCATCGGCTATACCAATGCCGGTAAATCGACCATTCTCAATCAATTAACCCATGCCGATGTTTTAGCTGAAGATAAATTATTTGCAACGCTCGATACCACTACCCGAGAACTCTATATTAACGGCAAGAAAAAGGGCGTCTTGTCTGACACGGTTGGTTTTATTCAATTCCTACCTCATCAACTGATCGAAGCATTCAAATCAACCTTATCAGAATTAAAAGATGCAAGCTTATTAATTGAAGTAATCGATGCTTCCGATCCAGCTTGTTATGCCCACATTGAGGTTGTACAGGATATTCTTAATGAACTGGAGGTCTCTAAACCAATTCTTTATGTCTTTAATAAAATAGACAAATTACCTGAAGAAGCCCATGAAGCCTTTGCTCTTAAAGCTCAAAAATATCAACCTCATGTTATTGTTTCCGCAAAAACTAAAGAGCGATTAAAACCTCTTATTGATTATTTGGCTACATGGAATGTTGAACAAAAAAAGAGTTCATAACGCTAATTATATATCACTTCTTCAGCTTTACTCTTCTTTTTTGATAGTTTTTTTACGAGCCGAAAGGACCACCAAAAAACGCTTGTGTTGCGTCCATGAATTCTCGATAATCAGCACCAGTTTTTCTCGATCCCCTGCTTTTAAAACGCGAAAACAGACCTCTGCTTGGCTTAACTGATGAATGTGCTTTAACTGGTTTTACCGTCTCATTAATTACCGTTGTATGATGGTGATGATGGTGATGCTCAACCGGGCGTTTCCACCAATACCCCATCATATCATGAACTACTACCGGCTTTTCTTTAATAATAATTGTTTCTTTATTTTTTGGCATCAAAGAAGCGATATATTCACGTTGTTCCCGATCTAAGCGTTCACGTAGTTCTCGTTCTTGACGTGCCTGTTCTTCGCGTTGAAGCTTAGCTTCTCTGCGCAATTGTTCACCTTGATAAACTTGATTACTCATAAAAATATTTTTTAAATTAATCAACTGTAACTTTAATGATGTCCAATTTGAGTTAACATATTCACCATCAGAACAATATTGTTCATAGTGTTCAAATCTATCTATATTGCGAGATAACTCATCAACATAATCAAAGCAGGGAAAGTCAGAATTAGGATGTTCGACATGCACTTGAGCAAGAACTTGATTAAAATCCTTCATTTCTAAAATATCTTTATAATGATTTTGTAATTTATTAAATTCTTTATCTACAAAATCTTTTGTATAGCGAGGTGGATATTTTGGCCTCTTAAATGTTTTATATGTTAAATAACCTAAGAGCAAACAAGTTGCCCCAAAAGAAATTTTTGGGTATTCAAATACCTTCTCTCTGCCTTTTTTTGCTCCCTCAAAAATAATCCGACATGTTTTTTGTAAAAAAGTTTTTTGAGTTTCTTGAGCAAAACTAAAAGCAATAAAGCTCATTAACACGATACAAATCAGTTTTTTGTTCATCATAAAAATCCTCTACTTAAGACCTCAATTTTAAAAACATTGTTTCGATAACAACATTTAATCTTCACTAACCATTACTTATTAGCTTACCTTTTTTATAAAAAAACGCAATCTAAAGGCAAAGAAAGAGAGGCAACGATTTACCGTGCACAAGTGAAGCGAAAAAAGACTCTTAAGCTAAAATTATCGAATCTTATAGCCACTTTGTGGATCAACCGTCGTTGCATTTTGAACGTCAGAAAGCCCATAGCAACGCCCATTATTAGTTAAAAACGCAACCACCGTAGCATCAAATCTCAAGTGTTGTCCTTTTTTAAAGTGATCAGTTTTTCCAAATTTTTTACCAAGTAACTTTCCACGAGCCTGGTCAAATTCCTCAGCCCCAAACCACAATTTATTTGCAACTAAAGATCTATTTTTCTTACCACCCTTTATCTTGCGCGCAATATTCTCCAAGATAACAATGCGATTACCCGCATCATCTTGATCATAACGATCTACCGTACCAAAAAAGGTTCCTTTATATCCTTCACCCAATCTGGCCAATGCTGGAAGAAAAAAACAATAACTAGAAAGCTTAATTCGCTGTTTAAATTTGCGCGGTGAATATGAAAGGTGATTTTCCATTGGTTTAAGACCCCAAACCATTAAAAATAAAAAAAAGATTTTTTTATTCACCACTTCTACCTTCTTAAAACTAGTCCCACCTATTCATTATTCATATTACAAAAAAGCGATACTAAAACACAATGAAAAAGAAAAATAATTGCAATTTTATAAACTTTGCACGAATATCACCAGCTTGTTAAACTAAATGTGCAAGGGAGCTTTTATCTATGAATTTTAATAATTTTTTAACTAATGAACTAAATGAAGAACAACGAAAAGCGGTTAAACAGACTGATGGACCTATTTTAGTAATTGCCGGTGCTGGCTCAGGAAAGACCCGCGTCATCACATCACGCATCATTAATCTCATCATGAATGAACAGGTTGCGCCAGAATCAATTGTCGCTCTTACCTTTACTAATAAAGCCGCACAAGAAATGCGTGAACGAGTCCAACAAGTTATTGGTATAAAAATTCCAACATTTATCGGCACATTTCACTCATATTGTTTACAGTTACTCAAAAAAAACAGTCTCAAAATAAATCTCTCTCATTTCACTATTCTTGATGGAGATGACCAAATCTCTATGCTCAAAAAATTAATCGAAGCACATTGCCCCAAAAAAATTCAACCACGTCAAGCCACCTATCAAATATCTTTATTAAAAAACAACTTACTAGGCGCTGATAATTGCGACATAAACCCAATCGTTAAAGAGCTCTATTATCTATATGAACGCGAAAAAACTATAAGTAATTGTTTAGATTTTGATGACCTTTTATTAAAAACGGTAGAACTCTTTTCTTACAATGACTTTAGAAAATATCATCAAGGACGTATTCAGCATATTCTCATTGATGAATACCAAGATACAAATATAGTTCAACACGAACTCTTGAAACAGATGTCACTCGATACTAAAAAATTTAGTATTGCATCGCTCTGTGCCGTAGGTGACGAAGATCAGTCGATCTATTCTTGGCGTGGCGCAACTATCGATAACATGCTCAACTTCAAAAATGATTTTCCAACAACAAAACTTATTAAAATTGAACAAAATTATCGCTCAGTTAAACCGATTCTCGATGCTGCAAATACCATTATTAAACACAATAATAATCGTCATCCTAAAAATCTATGGTCTACGCGTTCAGGTTCAAAATCATTAGCACATTTATCCTGCATGTCCGGTTATCAAGAGGCTGATATTATTGCCTCAACAGCCTCTTTGCTCAAACAAGAGAAAAAATTACAAACCTGCGCCATTTTATATAGAACACATTTTCAATCACGCCTCATTGAAGAAGCTCTCATAAAAAAATCAATTCCTTATAAAATTATTGGCGGCGTTCAATTTTATGAACGAAAAGAGATCAAAGATCTCCTCGCTTATATACGTTTAATTTGCAATCCATTTGATCGCGTTGCCCTTTTCCGCATTCTCAACTGCCCACCACGAAGACTCGGAGAAACATTTGCAGAAGAATTTAGAAATACTTGGAACCAAGAGCCGTTTAAAACATTCAGTGAAATAAGCAATCAGCTACTGCCAATCCTTAAACCTCAACAAATGACTCATCTTATAAGCTTTCTTTCAATTTTTAATGAACTCACCCCCGAGTCACCAGCATCCCAAGCAATCAAACAGATCGTTCAACGCACCGGCTATATAATCTATTTAAAAGAAGAATATGAGCCAGAGGATGCTCAAACACGTATTGAAAACGTTCAAGAATTAATCAATGCAGCTCTTTACTTTGAAGAACAAGGATTAACAACCGTCGAACAATTTATTCAAGAAGTGTCATTACTCCAAGATCATATGCTGAAAAAAACCGAAACCTCAGAATATATCACCCTAATGACCATCCACGCAGCTAAAGGACTTGAATTTGATACTATTATCATGGCTGGACTTGAAGAAGGTCTATTGCCAAGCTCAAAATCACTCGAAAATGAGTCAAATATCGAAGAAGAGCGACGATTATTATATGTTGCCATTACAAGGGCACGCAACAAACTTCTTCTTTTACAGGCTGAATTTCGCAATAACTTTGGATCTCAAACTTATCAATTACCCTCAAGATTCCTTAAAGAGCTCCCTGAAAAGGGTATTTTACGAGAGGATTGCTCGTATGCTAAGCCTTATCAGACTGAACATTTCTTGAGTGATTTCTTAGAAATCCGAAAAAATGAACCTACTATTCAAACTTTTCGTTACCAAGCTCCTTCTTATTCAAAATCAATTACGCCAAAAAAACTTCATCATCGCCACTGCCATCACCTAGAAACACCCTGGAAGAAGCTCCATCCTGTCTCTCATAAAAAATTCGGTGTAGGAATTATTCAAGAAATAGAAACAAAACCCGATGGATCAATTCAAATAACTGCCAACTTTAAAGATGGCATCAAAAAAATCGATGCCAAATTTTTACAGATAGCCTAATAAAATTTAAAGTTACTAAATGATAATTTAAGGAGAGAGCCCTCTCCTTAAATTATCATTAGATTTCTTATTATTTTTTTTGTTTTTTTGAATCTGAATATGACGATTCAATCGAAGGCAAAGGCCGTCTTCGTGCGTTTTGGGTTATTGATGGTCGACGAAACAGGTCTAATCGATTGCGCAACCCACACTGAAAGTCGGCTAATTGTTGAATTAAATTTGGAAAAACTTCTGGATGGAGTTCGACTTGCACTTTTAATTCCTTATGAGAAGGATCTCCTTCTCCTACATCTAACAACGAAATTTCAGAACTTGCCGTTCGTCCAGCTTGCACTCTTTCATTGGCAGTGTGAACATCATTCAAATGAATCAAAAAAGACTTTTGATAGGAAGGTAATGCAACAGGATTTTCAGAGCCAAAAGTGGCCTGATTAAGATTTAAATAGAACATTTTATCAGTTAATGGAACCGTTACCGCTTCTCCCAAAAAATCATCATTCCAAGATCTACATCCTTCAACAGGATAAAGTTTCATCTGTTCACGATCAAAAAAACATATATCACACAAACTAAGCGTACGGCTATCAGCATTAAATTTGTAAAAACCAGTTTCAGATTGATCAGCCAATGCTACTAACAATGTGCCAGTCATATCCCAAGCCAATTCTGAGCCAACACGATCTGGTATTTGACATTCAACCATGTCTCCCGTCGCTAAATGTAATACAGAAAGATCTGAATGATATCCTGATTCAACCATAGTACCCAACAATGCTATATATTTCATATCGAGCGACCAAGCTAGAGTAACAACTTCTCTAAGACGACCCTCTCCAACCTTTTTTCTGAATAAAAGCTTTCCCCTATAATAAGAAGATGAATTGGGGTCAGCCTTCATAAAAGAAAAAGCATCATAAACATATAAATGTCGACTATCATTAAAGTCGCTCACTATCGCTAATAAACGGCGATTAGGCGACCATTGAAAAGTTTTGATTTCAGCCTGATCAGGCATCTGACTTGGCCTACAACAAAATTGTGGGCGGCAACGAGAACCGCCTTCAGCAACGTGAGCCATTAAGTCATACCAGCACAACATCTGCAAACCTCTGCCATTTACTTCAGATTTATGTAAATTGACAAAGAAAGTTCCATCTGGCGTCCAATCTCCTTTGATCTCATCAATATCTTGTTCAACAAACAAAGCCGTTTCTTCAGCCACTCTATCAGGAAAAAAACGCTTAGCAGGATGCATCGCAACTGATGCGAAAATAAACATAAATAAATAACATTTTGACAAAAATTTAATCAAATTACTCACAATAGAACCTCCATTAAAAATCGAAAAAACAGACTATTTAAAATTATTCAACAATCTCTCTTCCAGTGTTTTTATCGATAACAACAGCACCATCGATAGCAACCAATTTATAGTTAACCAATCTATTTTCTTGATTTCGGGGAGCATTTGCTTGATAGGTAAAATAGGGGACAACCGTTGTTCTAAACCTTAAAGACTGTCCACGTTTGAAACGATCTCTTTCGCCACGACGAGGTCCCCGTGCAGCATCAAATTCAGTTGCTAAAAACCAAAGATGATCGGCCACTGTAGAACTTAAACCTTTCTGCGTTGTCGGATTACGGCGAATATTTCTCATTTTTATCATTGACCGACATCGTGCATCTCCACCATATTCATCGACCGTTGCATAAAAAGTACCGCTATATCCCCATCCTAACGCTGCTAACCCCTCTCTAAAATCACTCGCTTTTTTCCCTTGATTGATCATTTGAGCGATTTCATTACGATTGCTCTCTGTTGGATTCCAAATTCCCGAAGGATCATTTAACACGGCTTGTAGTGACATCATCATACTTAACAGTAACATTCCGAACTTATTCATAAATTTTCCTTTTTTATCTTTTTCATTGTATATTTCTAATAGTAATGATTTTAATAAAAATGTCAAGAAAGATGCTCTATCTCTTCAGTTGAAAATAAAGAATATAAGTAATAAACAGACACAAGAACGATCGCCAATAAAAAAAGGCCCGCAATTAAACGGGCCCCCAAAAAGAGTACTAAAGTTTTTTCTATCTGGCCATTGGAATTTCCGCTACCAAAGGGTTCCCAGATTTATCTACTAACGTTCCATTTTTAACTAACGCATCAACATCGGTATCTTTATCAAATATGACGTCTTTACCAATCACCAAGCCGCTACTTAACTTAACGCCATTACCAGGTACTAAAAAATAACCTTTTTTAGTTTTAATAATTTCATAATGTTTAGCTTGAACGGTCGGATTATCAAGAAAATAAGGACCTTCCCACGAGTCCTTATTACGAAGATTCATTCCACCAACTTCAGAACTTTCAAAAGATCCGACAGTCAGAAAATCGACATAGTTAACCTTATGTTCAAAACTTAAAATGCCACATTTTTCATTTATCGCATTAAAAACAGTGCTCATTTCATTGATATGTTTAACAATTATTCGATTGGCAGACATTTTTACATTATAAAGAAAGGACCCCAATGTGAAAAGCAGTAGACCAACCAAAGCTATAGAGGCAAAAATTTGCCATCGCTTATAAGAATATTTTATTTTAGTAAAACCACCCTTAAAAATATTTATTTTAGACTTTTTCGCAATAGGCCGAGCCACTGCTCGCGTTCTTTTATGTTCGGCTTTTTTATAGGCCATAAGACTAACCTCCAATTCCCCATCATTTTTCTCATCTATATCCATACTAGCAAAATTTACTTTTGAAAATAAATGTTTTTTTAAAAATCATCTTTTTTATTCGATCCACACCATTTTTGTTAGAACAAAAAATGATTAAAACAATATTTAAAATATACTGATTTTTGTTTTTATTTTTAAAAGAAATCGAATGACCTCAGAAGAAAATTAGATAAATCTTTCAGCACGAAAAGACATACGTTATAACTTTTTTTAGTGAATGCTTCTTAATAAGATCCTTATTTATTTTTTTCTATTTTACATTTGCAAAAGACCATTTTAAAGCAATACTGCTTTAAAATAAGTAATCGAAAATGTAAAATTTTAACCACAAACTTTTATTTTGATAATAAGTTATAAGAGGCCGAAAGAATAAAAAATGATGTTAAACGTTTAAAAATATTCTAATTTCATTGCTTTTTTAACATCGGAAAGTGTTTGCGCCGCAACCTCACGAGCTAGCGCCGTTCCTTCTTTGAGCACCTGCATGACCTGCGCTTTATCTTGTGCAAATT
>CAYPXP010000021.1:0-11545 GCA_964414965.1 uncultured Pseudomonadota bacterium | reverse complement strand
AAATCAAATTAACCAGCGTTCGCCCCGAGCGTAGCTGAAGCGTAGTTGAAGGGTTTTATCGAACGCGTCACATACTTAGATCGTTTTCACGTTAATTTAGCACTATCAAGGCTTCGCCAACGTCTTATTTTTATATTTTTCAACTCAAAATCTTCATTTCCAGCTTAAACTAATGTCCCCTTTTTATGTTGAGCTAATCCCTGCCAATAATTTATTTTTTAAACAATTCTTTTGGTTCTGCTTCAATAAGGGCAAAAAGATGTGCCAAGGTCGATAATCTTAAATTTGCCTCTCCTCGCTTCATCTTCGCTATTTGAGATGGACTTGCATCAAGCGTACGAGCAAGTTCATTAAAACCAACATTATTTTTTTTCATATAAGCAGAAATCATATTAGCAATAGACTCTTGCATTGATTTAAAGATATGTATTTCTCGTTGGGCCTGATCTTTAATTTTAATTATCTCATCTTTATCGAGACGCTTTTTTAAATATGTGTGAAAACTCTTTGTTTTCATGATTGCTTGTCCCCTAATTCCAATAACCTTTTCCGCGCAATTGCAATATCTTTTTTTTGGTTTTTTTTATCGCCCGCTCCAAGCAAAATAATTGTAGTTTTGCCATAAAATCCATAATAAATACGATAACCGTATCTTCGCTCTCTTAACTCGAAAATCCCATTCTTGAGAGACTTGCTATGCGGCAACCTGAGATCGTTACCAACTATTTCAAGTAACGCCATTTCTTTGGCTACAGATTCAAACTGTACCTCTTTACATAATACTACTGAATAAAGAAGCAAGCCAAGACACCTAGAATAGACTCAATCAGATTGCCTATCCAGCTTTTTGTCGATAATGAACTACTCATTTTTTAAATAATCGCCTGTATAACTATGAGTAGCCTTCATGATATCTTTTGGGGTCCCTTGAGCTATCACATAACCACCTTCATCGCCACCTTCAGGACCAAGATCAATAATATAATCGGAAGAACGTAAAACATCCAAATTGTGCTCAATTACAAAGACTGAATTTCCTTTATCAACAAGCCGATTAAGAACGATTAATAATTTTTCAATGTCAGCATTATGAAGACCAGTCGTCGGTTCATCAAGTACATAAATCGTATCAGTTCCACGCTTTGCCAACTCATAAACCAACTTAACACGTTGCGCTTCACCGCCAGATAATGTAGTTGCCGGCTGACCTAACGTAATATAATCAAGACCAACATCACACATAAGTTGCAACCGCTTAGAAATCGATGAGTGAGCCTTGAAGAAATCTAATGCTTCAAGTGCCGTCATTTCTAAAATATCATGAATATTTTTGCCTTTATATTTGATTTCAAGTGTCTGCTTGTTATACCGCTTTCCTTTGCAACTTTTACATTGCATGGTCACGTCAGCAAGAAAATGCATACTGACCGTAATCTCTCCTTCACCACGACACTCAAAGCAACGGCCCTCAGCAACATTAAAGCTAAACCGCCCTGGCTGATAACCACGAGCTTTACTTTCAGGTAATCCCGCAAATAGATTACGAATTTCATCGAAAATTCCTAAATAGGTAGCGGGATTTGAACGTGGCGTCCTACCAATAGGTGATTGATCAATAGCTACTAAAGAACTAACCGATTGCGCTCCTTCAATATAACTTTCATTACTCCCTACATAATAACGACGTGTTGAACTACTAAACGGCTGTTTAAATTCACGCTCAAGAGCTGGCACCAATTCTTCGAGAATCAAGCTGCTTTTACCAGAACCTGAAACACCAGAAATGCAACAAAAGACTCCCAAAGGAAATCTTACTGACTCTTCTTTTAAATTATTCTTTGTTAATTTATACAATGTTATAAAACAACGTGGTTCACGAACTTTATCAGGAACAAGAATTGATCGCCTTCCAGACAAATAAGCGCCTGTTAACGAATTTTTATTGCTACGCAATTTGCGTGGCGACCCTTCTGCCGTAATATTTCCACCATGCACACCAGCTGCCGGTCCCATATCAATAATATGGTCGGCTGATTTAATCGTATCAATATCATGTTCTACCACTAAAACCGTATTACCCTGATCACGCAATGATTTTAATGTCTTAATTAATCGTTGATTATCTCGTTGATGTAACCCAATACTTGGCTCATCAAGAATATAGAGAACACCAGAAAGCGCTGAACCTATCTGTGTTGCTAAACGAATACGTTGCCCTTCGCCACCTGATAATGTTCGCGCAGTCCGATTGAGCGTTAAATAAGAGAGCCCAACATCATATAAAAATCCAATTCTATTAATAATCTCTTTAATAAGCGTTTCAGCAATTTTCTGTTCATGAGCATCAAGCGTTAATGCTTTGAACCATTTAAGTAGTTGTTTGATTGGTAACTCAGCAATTTCATCTATAGATTTATCTGAAACTTTTACGGATAAGGCATAGTCATTGAGCCGCTTTCCATGACAGGTTGAACAGGGATGAATAATCGCATATTTACCAAAAAAATCAGGATATTTTGATTTCCAGGCATCTCGATCACCCTCTGACCATGGCCATTCATGTAAAGTACCAATGCCATGACATTTAGGACAAGCACCGATAGGTGAATTAAATGAAAAGAGACGTGGCTCTAACTCTGGAAATGACTTTCCACATGGCACACACATACGTTCAGATGAAAAAGATTGAACGCCATCATTGGTAATAATTTTTACATTGCCACTCGTCAATTCAAAAGATTTTTCAATTCCTTCAGTAATTCGTGATAATTCTTGATCAACCACTTCAACAGCATCGATTAACAGATCAATCGTATGTTTATGTGTCTTTTTTAATTTAAGATCTTGAATGGCGGCTTCTGAATCAAAACGAAATCGTTTGCCATCAATAATAAATCGATAATAACCGCCTTGAAAATACTCCGTTAAAAGCTGTTGAAATTCACCTTTTTTTTCACAGACCAATGGAGCCGCGATTACAATTGACCGGTTTTTGTAACGTTCAGTTATATAAGTAACAATTTTTTCAGGAGATTCTTGGCTAATAAGTTGATTACACGTAGGACAATGAATTTTGCCTATACGAGCATAAAGCACCCGAATATAATCATAAATTTCCGTTATTGTTCCAACCGTAGAACGTGGATTTGAACCAACCGTTTTTTGCTCTATTGCTATCGCCGGACACAAACCTGTTATTTGATCAACATCAGGTTTACGCGCAATACCCAAAAATTGACGTGCATACGTAGACAACGATTCGGTATAACGCCGCTTTCCCTCTACATAGAGAATATCTAACGCTAACGAACTTTTACCCGATCCAGAGGGCCCGGTAATTACCGTAAATGAGTTTTTAGGAATCTCAACATTTATATTTTTGAGATTATGTTCCCGTGCACCAATCACACGGATTACATCTTTTTTCTTTTTATTCATATAAAATTTTATAAACAATCAACAATTAAAACTATATTCTCATAGTATCATAATTTCATTAAAAAGTTAACCTTCGAAAGCTGACCTACTCTTTTCTGACGATGGCAACAAAACAAGCTGGCAACTTATGTTTTAAAGCTCACTGTTTCACGCAATCCTTTGCTTTTCCCTGAAAAATTACTATACTATAATTATATTTGAAATGGTGGGTGTAGCTCAGTTAGGTAGAGCATCAGATTGTGGCTCTGAGGGTCGTGGGTTCAAATCCCATCACTCACCCCATTTTAATCACAACCAAGTTCCTTTGTCATAAAGTTTTTCATCAGCTTAAAAATTCACAGGTAATCCATTAGTTAGACTAATGGATTACCTGTTTTTTATTTAAAGAGCTTACCTATTATTTTTATGGTCGACGACAGTCTGACCTTGGTCCAATTAATGTTCCTCTTGGGCCTCGTCCATCTTGATTTGGACCATGTCCATCACGAAGTAACTGCCTACTTCTAAGTCCACTTTGCGAGTTAAAACGTGATCTATTCCCACGCCCCCTCACTTGGCCTACTTCCCTTGCTGCTCTTCGACCGTTGCCTCTCGCGGCAAAAACTTCTTGTAAACTGCATATGAAAACTAATGCGATAGTTGTTGAGAACAATGTTTTGATATTCATATTATTTCCTTTCGATTCAATAGTTCTACCTTTTACAAATGTTTATGCAATTTTATTTGCACGATCTAAAATACGTACAAACGTTGTTTGATATTCATACTTTTGCTGTTTCAAATTCACCCATTTTTTACTAAATATGAATATATATTCATAATAACAATGTAAAAAGAATATTGTCAATATTTCAACTGAGTAAGTAACAAGCATTGGCTTTTATTCTTCTAAAATATAAACATCACATTTAACAAAGCGAGGTATATGTGCCATTTATACACCCCCCAGAATTTGACAATACTACCAAACAAATAATTTTGAGCCGTAAATACAGATTCTAAATAATTTATAAAAATTAAGAACGCTTAAAATATTTCGCGAATCGATTACCCTGAGGTTTCTCTGCTTTCTTTAAAGCTTTTTTCATAACAAGATAGAACATAACACCAACCGTCCCGACCATTAAAACATTTTTAAGAAAAGACATTTTAAATATTCGATTTTTTGATGTTTTAGCCAGAGCAGACTCATATGCGCGCTGTACCGCTTCAGCGTCAACTGAATGTGTAGAAGCAAATGTTACCGCAAATTGCCCTTTTTCTATACATGAGGTCATAAAACGAATACAACTATCTGGATCGACAAAAATCAGCACGTGCGATCCCGTAGATGCATCAGTCGATTTTCTATGAGAATCATAAAAGAAAATAACATCATCTTTTACCACAATACCATACGAGCTCATCCCGATTGTCCATAAAGCCCCTACCGGATATCCTTGTACATGTGCATAAGACCATAATATATTAATAAGCCGATCAGTGGATAAAAAATATCGTTCAGATCTTTCTAAAGCCGATAATTCATCAAAGAAACAGTTACGTCCTTGCGCAGCAGAACTACCATCAACCCCAACACCTGCTTTTAACAGAGGAAAATCAATTGTATTTTCATTAAATTTATCAATAAGCTCATCATCACAAGCTACTAAGCCGCTTACTTTAAAAGCATCTAAAGTCTTATAAAAATTTCTGCCAGTAGTAATAATCGATGTAAGGAAAACTGGCGTAATATCTTCCACAGATGCCCTCATCAAATGGGATATTGCTGTTAACGCCATAGCCGTACAGGCACAAGAAGTTTCAGGAAAATCTTGTTGCCCAACAACACAGTCAACAATTTTTGAAGCAACGTTAATATCTCTATCGAAACAAAACGTTGAACATACAAAGAATAACATAAATTTTATTGCTTTTTTCATAATAAGATCAACCTCCAGACCCTCTATTATATTATCAAATTGTCAATTTTTGTCAACCTAACGGGCTCGGCTTCGATTTAAAGTTTTTCATTATTTGAACGAATTTGAAGCAGTCTATGAGAATTTATAATACATATGCAATACAAAACACATATAAATTCTTGCCAGATACAAAAAAAGACTTTATTATATATCATAAGCGGAGCGTGGCGCAATTGGTAGCGCACTCGCTTTGGGAGCGAGGGGTTGCGAGTTCGAGTCTCGCCGCTCCGACCAGTTCAAAGGTCGTATTTTCCGCTTTCTATCGACAAGTTCTCGTTTATAATCTATCTAAAAAGCTCTTCTATAAACCATCTCTTTCTCGTCTCATAATAAATCTTAAAAATCAAAAAACTAGCAACATCTTTCTCTTATCAGTAAACTCAATACATAAAAAATAAAATGAGAATTAAAAATGAATATTTCTGAAGAAACAATTAAAAAATTGATATCTGAAGCAGTTCAGGTACGCAAAAATGCCTATAACCCCTATTCAAAATTTGCCGTCGGAGCTGTTTTGTTAACTAATGATAATAAGATTATTACCGGAACCAATATAGAAAACTGCTCGTTTGGGCTCACCATGTGCGCTGAACGAGTTGCAATCTTCACCGCGATTTCTCAAGGTTACAAGCATTTTAAAGCATTAGTATTGGTTACTGATGATGGCAGCACCCCGTGTGGCGCGTGTCGCCAAGTAATCTGGGAATTGTGTGGCGATATTTCCGTTGTGATTGCAACACCCGATTATCATTATCATATCACGATGGCATCAGAATTATTACCTAAACCATTTGCAGCACATGTGGCTCTCTAGAACAATATCGGCAATTGACTGGTTCAACATGATGCTCATTATGAGCATAGCTTCAATCAGCTTACTATTTATTTATAGCGCAACCACCACACTCACACATCCATTATCAATCTATTTTATCAAACAATTAATCGGTATTGGAATCGGCATCATTATTTATATTCTCTTTCGTTTTTTTGATTATAGAACACTCTGCCGTTGGAGTTATTTTTTCTTCATGGCAACAATTATTTTACTCGTTTTTACTATCATTAAAGGGCACATCGGTATGGGAGCCCAACGGTGGATCGATCTTAAATTTTTCAAAATTCAACCATCAGAGTTGGCCAAATTGTTTTTGCCCGCTTTTATCGTTTATTATTTGCAAGGAGAACAAGAATCAAAAAAATGGACCTTGCATAACTTTACCGTTCCTATATTCATTATTTTAATTAGTTTTGTGCTCATTCTAAAGCAACCAGACTTAGGAACCGCACTTATTATCTTAATCACAGGCTTTCTTCTGTTATGGTATGCCGGCCTGTCTAAAAAATTTTTCATATATGGCGCCTTAATATGTACACTTTCAGCGCCACTCTTCTATAAATTTCTCAAACCATATCAACGAAAAAGAATTGAAGTATTTTTAGGCGCTGGTGATCAACAAAGAGAACGTTACCATGTTGAACAATCCAAAATTGCCATCGGCTCAGGCGGCTGTTTGGGTAAAGGACTTTTACAAGGAACTCAAAATAGATTTGCATTTTTACCAGAACGCCGAACTGATTTTATCTTTTCAGTTTTATGTGAAGAATGGGGATTTTTGGGAGCTGTTTTACTATTATTTCTTTATAGTATTTTTATGTATCGCATTCTCTTATTAATTAACACAATTGGCTCATTTTTTGCGCGACTCTTAGCTCTTGGATTATTATTGCCCATCATGTTATCAATTATAATCAATGTTGGAATGGTTATTGGATTATTACCAGTTGTCGGTATTCCACTACCTTTAATGAGTTATGGTTTAAGCCACACCCTCATAACCTATGCAGCACTTGGCTGGATCAGTAACATTATTCGAAATCAACATTCAAAATCTTCCATGTGGTAATAATTAATATCCTGGAATGCCATTCATTCTTTTGGAATAATCAGATTTCTTAGCTGTACATATTAAAAGATGAAGGGGAATTTCAACACGACATTGTTTAATACAATTATATTCTGCTTTAAATTTATCAATGATATCTGGTTCAGAAATAATACAAGCATTCTCCCAACTGTTTTGTTCAGCTATGCCTGTTGGATTATAAGAACCAGAAACAACAATAGATTTATCATCTTTATTCTTTTCAAAAATAATAAATTTATGGTGCATTATCTTGTTATCTTTATTAGAACAGACTAATACTTCATTATTTTTCAACAAAGCCAATGCCTCACAATGATCTTGTCGATAACATTTGTCAACCGTAATATCAATCTTTAACGGAACAGCTTTTTTACGTTCAACCATCGCTTGAGCAACAGGATAGAGAGTAAATCTAAAATAAGCAGCTTCAATGCCAACCCGTTCTTGAGCTATAAAATTTTTCAATAAATCACTCACCATAAAAGGAGAAAAATAGGCTTCCCTTAAAGGCGATACAACCGCACCATTCTGACGTGGTACAAGAACGTTTTCCCCATTTTTTTCACTTTTGTTTAAAAGAGTCTCCCACTCTTCACTGAACTCTCTCTGTTTTTGTGTAGAATCATCAATTACAGCATTATTCCATTGCCAACTATTTGCCGAAGAAGTAAAATTATACGATCCATACCAAACTAATGGTTTGTCATCTATATTTTTTTCAAACAAAACAAATTTTTCATGCATAGTCTCATAACCGCAAGTCTCACTAAACCGTTGATTATTAAAATAAACTGGAACATTATATGGCGCTAATTGGGTTTTGATGTTTTGTACATTCTTTGAATTATTCATCACAACAGTTATCTCTATGCCATCTCTTTTTCGGGCAATCAAAGCATTTACAATATCACCATCATTCAGCTCATAAATAGCCATACGTATGGATTTTTGTTCATTTTTAATATAAAACAACAACTGATCTTTAATATTTGGCGAGAAAAAAACTTCCGTCAATGAAGCAACAGACGAAGGGGCAGCCATACCAGAAAATTGTGTAGTAAGATCCACAACATCCATAGCTTTTAACGATAAAAAAATGTTCAAAATAATAAAAATAATTGAAAAACGCATGACAAGTATCCTTTTTGAAAAAATTTTTAAGCTGTCTTATCCGTCAACCTAACGTAGCAAATTTTTTCTTATTTGTCAATTTTTAATCGATAAGGGAGCGTCTTGTGATTTTTTAAAATTTTGTAGTAAATAACAAGCTCGATATACTATAATTACCTTGAATTTTTAATTGAAAAAATAATCGAAATTTAGAAAATTTTATGCAAGAATTCAATTCTATCGATATCATCTCATTACAAGAAGCTCCCGAAGAAGCTATTCATGATTTTACACCACGAACATTTGATCAATTTATTGGACAAAAATTATTAAAAGAAAAACTCTCTATTTATACAAAAGCTGCAAAAATGCGCAACGAATCGCTCGATCACCTACTCTTTTCGGGCCCTCCAGGATTAGGTAAAACTACTATTTCAAATATTATGGCTCAAGAGATGAATGTTGCGATCAAAATATGTAGCGGTCCAATGCTTGAACGAACGGGAGATTTGGTTGCTATTTTATCCGGCTTACAACCACGTGATATTTTATTTATCGATGAAATTCATCGAACGCCAAAAGCGGTTGAAGAAGTTCTGTATAGCGCCATGGAAGAATTTCGTATTGACATTATCATTGGCCAAGGAGCCGGCGCAAAAACGGTTAATTTGCCACTACATCCATTCACTCTTATCGGAGCTACAACTAAGGCAGGCCTCCTTACAGCACCATTAAGAAGCCGTTTTGGCATAACTGAGCGACTTGATTTTTATGATGATGAAGAATTACAAATTATTGTTCAACAATATGCCTCTTATTTAATGATTCAACTTTCAAAAGAAGGCGCTTTACGCATCGCTAAAGCAGCTCGTGGCACACCTCGTATTGCAAAAAAATTAACACGTCGTGTACGTGATTTTGCACAAGTTAAACAGTTAAAACTAATTGAAGACACCATCGTTAAAGAATCTCTCAATTTTCTTGGCATTGATGAAGAAGGTTTAACGGCCGTTGATAATTTAATTTTAACAAAAATGATAAAAAACTATGGTGGCGGGCCACTTGGATTAGAGACGATTGCTTCATTAATTGGCGAAGATAGTGACACTATTGAAGCAGTCTATGAACCATTCTTGATGCGCAAAGGATACATAGAAAAAACGCCACGTGGCAGACAAATTCCTCATCTCATGGTACTTAAATTAAAGCGAAAGCTTTTTGGACAAGAAAACATATTTTAATAAACCTGAGCAGCTTAATAATCGCCCTCCTACTTCTCTTAATCTTTAAATACTGGGCTTTTTTATTATTCAAACCACTTCCCCAAAATAACGGCAGCTTTTTTAAAGCCAATTATTTTTCTTATTATCTTCACCTTCGCACCTTTCGCGGGTGAGACGCAAAGATTTGCTTGCCCAAATCTTTGATAAATGGCACCAACTGTTCCTTTGGATCCCTACGCTTGTAAAGGCTTATGTCCTCATGGCTTAAAAACCATTCGGATGAACTTTCGCCTTCGGCTCAATTCACCTACAAGCTCGAATGTGTTTCACCTTTTTAAAGAAATTTTTCTATGCCGTGGCTGTTCGCCTTCAGCTTTTCTTCGGCTCAAACCACAACAGTTAGGCGTGAATGACTTTTTTATTTAATAATGTTCATCTAAAACAAGGTTAAAAGTTTTCCTGCGCTGAATGATGGTGATAAACAAAAAAGGATTTTAGAAGGTTAAGCGCAGAAATTGCTTGTTACTATTTTTGCGACAGCAAAAAATAGTAAGTCACGCGGTCAAGCGGCACGCTTGCCGGTCCAGCTGGAAGCTGGTGTTATACGACCAAGCAAGCCTGCTTGATTATTGAGGAATAAAAATTCTATTATCTTCTATTTTGCGCTATACTACTCATTAATAAAAATAAATTTTATGATTTAACGAGGTTACCAATGTCAGGTCACTCTAAATGGGCAAATATTAAGCATAGAAAATCAGCTCAAGATGCCAAAAAGGGTAAAGTCTTTACTCGTATTGCCAAAGAAATAACTATTGCCGCTAAACAAGGCGGTGGTGAAATCGACTCCAACTTCAAATTGCGAACACTTGTTGATAAGGCTCGCGCTGTTAATATGCCTGCCGACAACATTCAACGTTCAATCAAACGCGGTACAGGAGAACTTCCCGGCGTCAATTATGAAGAACAAGTCTATGAAGGCTATGGCCCTGAAGGCGTTGCCGTTCTCATTGCTTGTTTAACTGATAATAAAAATCGAACCGTCTCTGAAGTCCGACGTGTTTTTACCGCTAATGGATGCAATATGGCCGAAGCTGGTTCAGTGAGTTGGATGTTTGAAACAAAAGGGGTTATTCGTATCACTACCGACGGCTTAAGTGAAGACGATCTTATTGAACAACTTATTGATTTTAATATTGACGATGTCGAAGTAGATGGCAAAGAAGCAATTATTACGGTCAGCCCAAAACAACTTGAACAAGTAAAAAAAGTACTCGAAAATACGGGCCACAAGGTCGAATCATCTGAGGTAGAACCGATGGCTAAAACGTTAATAGATTTACCAGAAAACAAACAACAAAAAGTTATTGATTTTCTCGAAAAAATAGAAGAACTTGATGACGTTCAAAACGTTTACACAAATTTAAAATAAAAAAAGGAGCATTATGCTTTCAAGCATGACTGGCTTTGTATCCAAAACCATCAGCTTGCCTCTCGAACAAGAAAAACCGGTTAATTTAACTATTAATCTCAAAACACTTAATTCACGCTTTTTTGAAGCAACGTGTCGTCTTTCGTATGTACTTACAAGTTTAGAGAATGAACTTACCAAGATGGCTCAAAAAGAGCTCAAACGTGGCCATATGTATCTGAGCATGACACTCAGTGACCCCAGCGCCTTTAAAAGTGAAATAACTGTCTCTCAAAGCATGGTCAAAGGGTATCTTGATGCACTTAATCAAGTACAAAAAAAATTCAATCTGCCTGGAAGTGTAACCGTAAACGATCTTTTACATATTCCCAATATTTTTGTTTCGGAAGAACTTTCCATCAATGAAAAAATCAAAGAACGTATTTTTCAAAAATTTACAGAAGCACTCCA